>JARGOE010000067.1:6852-13693 GCA_029210015.1 Vicingaceae bacterium | reverse complement strand
ATAATTACCGGTAGTCCATTTTTTATCATTATTAGTATCAATAATTAATTTCAATTTGTAATTCCCAGGAAGTAAGTACTTATAATTGATTAAGCTACTACCACCCATAAAATTTTGTTGAATTACATTTTTGTTTTTTATTAATTGAACTATAAAATTTTCTGTGAAGTTTGGAGTAATATTTAACACAATTGAACCATAATCAGTTAGTTTTTTAGTTTTAAAACTAATGATGGTTGTGTCATTTTTTATTCCATAAATATCTTCAAAAGTATTAGGTGGAATAATTAATTGATAGTTGGTGTTTTCTTTAAACATATAAGCTAATTCAAAATCTCTTACATCTGTATTAATTAAAGTTTCATTAGGTTGAATAACATTACTGTCTTCTAATAATTTTAAACTGTCTGGATAATATGCAACATGTGGGCGATTAATTTCTAGTAAAATATTTTTATTTAAATCAAATGGGTCTAAAACATTTGATTGAACAGTTAAACTAGAATCTTTAAATTTTTTCTCATTAATCAATGTGAAATTTAAGGTGTCAATTACTTCGTTGTTATCTTTAAACTCAAGGTCTAATTCATCATTATTAACAGATGGTAATATCCAAAACGTAAGAGAATCATTATTTAAATTGCTTTCTTTTACACTCCATAATTCAGGAGTGTTTGTTAATGGGGTAATAGTCAATTCTGTTGGGGGAGAATTTAAAATAACATCAATTTTTCTATACTTTTTATGTTCAGATTTAACAACGTATTGTATACTATTTTCTTCTTTAAATAATTTTAAAATGTTGTTTTTACTACTCTCATTTACAGTAATTAATTCATCATAAAAAGCAATTTCTTCATTGGGTAAGTCGAATAAGTAATTACTATTAATATCATTTATTGCAAATAATTTATATTGTCCTGGAGCAATGTTGGTAATGCTATAATTTCCTTCTTTGTCACTAACTGCAATGTATCTTGGCTTCTCTTTTAAAGGGACTGAATCTTCAAATTGATTATATAGTAGTACGTATATTTTCTCTTGAGGAGTTAGGTCTTTAGCATTAATAATAGTTCCTGAATAAGATAAAGAATCAACATAGTCTCCAGTAGAAAAAACATACTTATAATTAGGAAAAGGATTGTTTTCAGTAATATCAGATATTGCACTTCCAAAATTTAAACTATAAGTTGTGTTTTCAGTAAGAGTATCTTTTATTTTAATAATTAGCTTTTTGTTTTTCACTATGATTTCAGGAGGCGTTTCCATTAATGGAGAAACAATAAGCTGAGTATTTAGGTTTTGGGTTTGAATAAATTCGTCAAACTCTATTTCAATTTGATTAGCATTAAAATGGGTAGAGCCATTAAGAGGAGAGCTTTCAACTTCTTTTGGTGGATTAATATCTTTGTCACCGCCACTTAAAGGCACTTGTTGTGCACAAGAAATAAGGTGTAATGATATTATAATTAATATGAAATATTTTAAATTCAAGGAAGTGACTTTATTATTTCAATGATTTCAGAAAGGTATTTTTCATCTATCTTATCAAATTCATTTAAGTTTTCACTATCAGCATCAAGTATCATATATACATCCCCATTACTATTCATAATGGGTAAAACAATTTCAGATTTTGATGCTGAATTGCAAATAATATGATCGGGAAATTCATCTACATTAGGAACAATAATAACTTCTTTTTTATGCCATGCTGTTCCACTTACACCTCTTCCTAATTGGATTCTAGTACAAGCAATCGGGCCTTGAAAAGGACCTAATATTAACTCGTCTCTTCTAACTGTATATACTCCAATCCAAAGCCAATTAAAAGTATGTTTTAAAGCGGCCATAATATTGCAAAGATTTGCAATCTCGTTATTTTCCCCTTCAACTAATGCTTTTATTTGAGGAATAAGCTGCTGATATTTTTCTTCTTTAGAAAGGTTATCAGATAAAATTAGTTCTTCTGCCATGCTACAAATATACGTACTGAAAACAAAAGAAACCCAAATAATATTATTTGGGTTTCTTTAACGCTAAGGTCCCTTTTTCTTTTACTTAATTAGCGTTACTTTTCCTGTGAAATTGTGGTACAATCCCTCCCAATCTCTTAGCTTAATTTTATATACATAAACGCCTTCCATTGCTAATGTATTGTTTCCTTTCGTAGTACCATTCCAGCCACTATTTAAATCATTTGTTTCGAAAATTTTCTCTCCCCAACGATTAAATATTTGCATATCAAATTCTTCAATTGCTTCACCAACAGCAGTAAAAAAGTCATTGTTACCATCATTATCAGGTGTAAAAGCATTTGGAATATAAAAATGATACTCAGGTTCAATTTCAATTTTTGCAATAGCAGTATCTTTACACCCGAATGTGTTTTTAGCAATTAATTCAACAAGATAGACACCTTCTGCAGCATACGTATTTATAGGGTTTTGTAATATTGAAGTATTTCCATCACCGAAACTCCACTCATAAAAATTAGCATTAATAGAATAATTATCAAAACTAATTTCAGGATCAAGCATTGTTGTTTTGTATGTAGATGCATCGAATTGAGCTACTGGTTTAGGGTTAACAGTTACATTTACATTCGATTGATCTGATTTAACACACCCATTAACAGATGTAACAGTTAGTACAACATTATAAATTCCTGTTTGACTATATTCTTTAATAGGGTTTTCAGAAGTAGATGAGGTGTTATCTCCAAAATCCCAATAAAAAGTTGAGCCATTTTGATTTGTCATATTATTTGAAAAATTAATATTTACAATTCCACACGCAGTTTCTGTTTGGGGTGATATATCTACGTTAGGTAGAGGGTTAACATTAACTAATACAGTTTCGTTTTTAGTGTTTCCACACTCATCTGTTAAAGTGACAATATAGCTAGTAGTATTGTTTGGGTTAACGGTAAAAGGTCCTTGGCCATTTCCTAAATTATTATTCCAAGTGTAAGTGTAGTTTCCTATTCCACCATTTATAAAAGCACTAATTTGGTAAGATTCTCCAAAACAAATTGCTGTATCAGGGGTTGTGGTTAAAGTAACATTATTAATGTCGTTTACTGATATAGTTACACTATCACCATTACCAACACAACCATTACCATCTGTAGCATAAACCCAATAAGTAGTAGTTGAGTTTGGAGAAACATTTTGATTTGTACCTGAACTGTTATTGTTCCATTGGTAAGTGTAGTTTCCTGTACCACCAGTCCCATTAGCAGTAATTGTTGCAAAAGTATTAGGGCAAATAGTATCATCACCTAAAGCTATAGTAACAACAGGGCTTTGTTCGGATATAAATGTTCCTACAGTATCCGTACATCCGTTATTATCGGTAACGGTTAACAGATGATAACCTGTACTAAGGTTATTTATGTTGGCTTGAGTGTTTAATGTAGGGTTCCATAGATATGTATATGGTTGAGTTCCTCCAAAAATACTTGTTTGAATACTTCCATCACTTAAACCATTACAGCTAACATTAGTTGAATTTACAATGTTGGCACTTAACTCATTTGGTTCTGTAATGCTAAACTGTGTACTAGCTTGACACCCATTAGCATCAGTAACAATCAATAGGTAAATACCAGCAGGTAAATTGTTAATGTTAGGTGAGTTTGGGAAACTGTTATTGTTCCAATTTAAATTAAAAGGAGCAGTTCCTCCTGTAATACTAACATTTAACGCCCCATTATTTCCACCAAAACACGTTACATTTTGTTGAGATATATAATTAATACTAAGTGGCTGAGGAGAAGTAATCGTAACATTTTGAGTTGTTACACAACCATTATTATCCGTAACAGTAACGGTATAATTTCCAGCAGCAAGACCTATAGCATTTTGATTGTTTTGTATGGGGGTTGTATTCCAGCTGTAAGTATATGGAGGAGTGCCACCAGATGCTGTTACATTTGCAGTTCCGTCATTTCCTCCAGCACACGTAGCATTGGTTTGAACAGTAATAGCAGTTACAGGAGAATTAGGTTGTGTAATATTTGTGGTATCGGTTTTAATACATCCATTAGCATCAGTAACATGTACCCAATATGTTCCTGCAATTAAATTGTTTATAGTTGGAGTTGTTCCACCATTTGACCATAAATAAACATATGGTTGCTGACCCCCATTAACATTCGCAGTAATAGATCCTGTACTATCTCCAAAACAAGCAACGTTTATTGAATTTAAACTTATGTTTCCAGGAGCGGAACCAGGGCTAATAGTTACTGTATCAAGAGAAGTACATCCATTAGCATCAGTTACGGTAATGGTATATTGTCCTGCAGCTAATCCATTTGCTATTTGATTGTTGCTACCACTTGACCAGTTATAAGTATATGGTGCATTTCCTCCTTGAGGGAAAACCACAGCGGAGCCATTAGATGCTCCACAATTTGCTGATGTTACAGATGTAGTACTAGTAAAACCAGTAACTGTTACACAAAAAGAATAAATCTGAATTCCGTTTATAGGACAATTATCATCTTTTACTTCTATGGTAAAACAATATGGGTTAGGGCTAATATCATTAGCTGTTGGAGTCCAGTTAAAAACCCCAGTTGGTAATTGTGCAACGTTGGTAGTAAATGTTGCATTAGGTATAGCGTTATTCCAATTTAAAGTTACTGTTTGGCCAGGGTCTATATCAAAACTAGGCACATTAAAATTTAACGTACTTCCAGCACATACTGTTGTGTTATATATTCCTGTACCGTTTATTCCTGATAGGTAAGGTAAATTGTTGTTACAAACTACAGTTCTTAGTTGAATATCTCTAATAACACTTCCTATAAAATTTCCATCTCTATATTCATCAACTCTTACAGCTAAAACTGAAACTTCCTGCATTGTTGGTGACATACATATGTCTCCATTATTTGGGTTAAATGTTGTAGCTGGGTTTGATTGTAATGGTTGGTTTGCTGAGTACCCTGGATTGTATGTTACGGTTGTATTAGGTCCAGTAGCTGGAGCTAATAATGTATAATATAAAGAATCTCCATCAGCATCAAAAGCACCATGGTTAAAACAAGATGTTTGTCCAACACATGGAAAAGATACTGGAGCGTTAGAAAAAGTAGGAGAGTTATTACATGCGTAAACAGTATTATTTAAACGTGCTTCAACATAAATATTTTCATTTCCTGGATTTTGAATTGTGTTGATGGCATTATTTCTACAACATAAACTAAAACTAAAAATCCAATCAGTACAATTTGCTGGAAGAGTAATAATTCCAGTATAAATGTATTCTTCAACTCCTGGAGAGTTTCCTCCATTGCAGACAGTGGTCATGGTATTACAAATTGGTGTAACATCATTTCCAGTTCCAGGAATTTGGGTTAAATTTAAATTCAAGTTTTGGTTACAAGAAGCAGAAGCAACACTAATGTTGATAGTGTTTGGTGCATTAGCCCCAGAACAATCTCTATAAAAAGAAACTGAAATTTGATATTGATTATTTCCTAAGCATTGATAAGTAATATCTGCACTTTGTGCATGAGTTGCTAAGGCTTTTTGGCTAATTAGTAAAGGTAAAAACAAGAAAACCAGCCATAAGTTTTTGAGTAATAAGTAGAGTGTTTTCATAGTTAGGGAGTTTTAAGTAAGTAAAAGAACAGTTGTTGTATTGTTTAACGCCCTAATTTGATAAACGGTTACATTTTAATCGATTTTATGTTAAAATTCAGAATAAAAGGAGTGTTTACAATTAATAATAGCAAATATTATATTGAAATTTAAAATAAAACAAACAAAAACACCCCAAAATAAATTTGGGGTGCAAATTGGTAAAATTGTGGTTTTACAGTTACTATTATTCACTTAAAACACACTTGCTTGCATCTCATTACTACCAATCTGTGAGTTAGATGATAGCAAACTTTAATTTCCATAAAAGGAATAGCTATTTTTGTTGTGGTGATTAAAGTAGATTATATAATTGTTGGACAAGGGTTAGCAGGCTCTGTATTGTCATATAAATTAATTGAGCAAGGAAAGAAAGTGATTGTAATTGATGAAGAGAAAGAATCTACATCATCTAAAGTTGCTGCAGGAATGTGCAATCCTATAGTCTTTAAAAGAATTACTAAAAGTTGGATGATAGATGATGTACTTCAAAATGCTAAAGAGTTCTATCAGCATCAAGAAGAGTTATTAATAGATCAATTTTATTATGATGTTCCCATCTACAAATTGTTTGGTGATGAAGCTGAACAAGAATTATGGAAACAAAAAAGTAATGAACCTCATTTGTTCGATTGGTTAAATCATAAGATAGAGTTCCCGTTTGAAAAAGAAAAAATTGAACACCCAAATGGAGCAGCACATGTGTTACAATCAGGGTTTTTACGAACGGAAAAATGGCTGAATGAATTCAAGCAATACTTGATTAATAAAGATGCTTTTATAAATAGTTCGTTTAATCACATCCATATAAAATTTAATGATAACGGAGTTGAGTGGAAAGATTACACTGCCAAACAACTTATTTTTTGTGAGGGTTATCAAACTAAAAATAACCCTTATTTTAATTGGCTTCCTTTTAAATTAACCAAAGGAGAAGTACTGACTGTTAAGTTTAAAAACCTAAAATTAGATGCAGCAATTAATAAAGGCATTTTTGTTTTGCCTTATGGTGAAAATTACAAATTAGGTGCAACTTATAATTGGAGTGATTTAGATGAGGAAACAACTGAAGGGGCTAAAGAATTGTTATTAAATAAAGCTAAAAAATTTATTAATGATGACATTGAGGTGGTTGATCATAAAGCTGGAGTTAGGCCAACTGTAAGTGATAGAAGACCATTAATTGG
>JARGOE010000067.1:2738-6752 GCA_029210015.1 Vicingaceae bacterium | reverse complement strand
TTTTCTACAACTAATGTAAATGCACAAAAAGTATATAAAGTAAAGTATGAGAGCCAAGCAGATATTAAAGTTTATGTGGTAAAGTACGAATCGCAATGTGATTTAAAAGTATTTCATGTAAAGTATGAAAGCCAAGCCAGAAAAGATGGTTTATGGTACTCTGTTGATTATGAATCTCAAGCTGATAAAAAAGTGTATTATGTAGATTATGAAAGCCAAGCAGAATTAAAAATTTACTATGTAGATTATGAGTCTCAAGCAGGGTGGAAAAATAGCTCTAAAGCGCATTTGTTGAAACATTAATAAAAGCTCTCAAATTTGAGGGCTTTTTTATTTTTCTTCCATCAATTCTTTCATAATAGCCAATTGGTTTTCTTCTTTACATTTTTTACCATCATGGTAAAAAGTAATCAATTCTAAAGGTATTCCTTTCCAACATAAGTTGGCAACATTGTCAGGGCTAATGGTATGTCTACCAGCTGTTTTTTCGGTGGGCCAATCTATCTGAGGGAAACATACATAAGCCAACTCAGAGCAAACTATTTTTTCGGTAGTGTTTACATCAAAATTAAAATCATACTCTTTACC
This sequence comes from Vicingaceae bacterium, assembly GCA_029210015.1. Classification (GTDB taxonomy): domain Bacteria; phylum Bacteroidota; class Bacteroidia; order Flavobacteriales_E; family Vicingaceae. The sequence continues at coordinate 6,164 of JARGOE010000067.1, read as the reverse complement.
TAATTGTCTAAAAGCCAATAGTAATGATTCTTTCTCTTTTTCGGTAACGTTATCTCCAAACCTAGGGCGAAGAATAGCAATGTCATCAATATTCATAAACTCCTCTAAAGAACTCAATTTTACCCCTTCCCTTAAAGCTTCTACAATCTGGAAGCCATTTTTACTCTCTTCGCTTCCATCAGGAGATATTTTGTTATGGTAGGGAATAACAACTTCGTGTTCCCAAAGCCCTTTTTCTTTCAATTCTTTTTGGTTACCTATCCAAATAGCTACATGTCCAAAATGCCCAGGAATTAATTTATCAGTTAATCTAAAAGGTGTTTTTTCTAATATAATATCTAGAGGTTGTAACACGTCTTGTATTTCTTTTTTTATGATTTCATTTCCAAACAATTTCCCTTTTCTAGACTCTACTAACCCAACAGAATTTCCAAAAAACATGCTAACCTCATCAAAACCGTCATCACGCATTTCGGCAACAACATCTCGGCTAATTCGGGTAAACATCTGAAACTTTTTAGCTAACATATCTGTAGTAGAGATATTTTTAAAATGGTTGTAAGATGGGCTAGAATAAATTAAGAGTTTTAAATAGTAATAATCGTAGTCTTTTAACTCTCTAAATAGTTCAGCTTTGTTTTCGAAGAATTGAATACCGTCTTGAATTCGTTGTTGCTTGCTTATAGAGTTTGCTGAAAGGGTTATCTCTAATAATTCGTTTTCTGAAATTCCAAACCCTTTGTCTGGATCATTTACTAATCTTCTTAGTCGTTTGTCATTTTCAAACATTAAAGCACCTAGCAGATAATTATCATAAAGAGTAAGTGCAGCAGCTGTAGACAGCATTACGGCTTTAGTTCTAATTACTTCAGGAATTTGCTCTTTCGTTAAATCTTCTTCAGTAGCATCTAGAGCACATTCATACCTGTTAGTTACTGCATAAAGCTCATCTCTTAATGTTAAACACATTTGGGTGTTTTCTTTTAAAAATTCTAAGTGTTTAGATTGTATTGGACCTTCTGTATCTTGACTAATTTCATTAGCAACTTTTATCATTTCAGCCCTTACCATTAAGCTTTGTTCAACTAGCATTTGAAACTCACTTAACTCATATTTTAGTAAAGAATCTAAATCGTTTACGGTTGTAATTTTAGACTCGATGTTGGCCCAACAAATTTCTTTTTGTTTTTCTTTTTTGGTTTGAGAAGCAAAATATCCTACAACGATAATCATTACCACTAATGTGATAATGTAATGAGGGAAGTATCTTTTTTTAAGTCGCAAGGGTTTTATCTTTCAATCAAATATAACAAAAAAGAAAATAAATCTTTAGCTTAGCATTATTATGACAATACAAGAAGCACAAAAAGCAGTTGATGAGTGGGTAAAAGAAAATGGGGTTCGTTATTTTAATGAATTAACCAATATGGCAATGCTAACTGAAGAAGTAGGTGAGGTGGCAAGAATCATAGCTCGCAGGTATGGTGAACAATCAGAAAAAGAGAGCGATAAAACCAAAGACCTTGGAGAAGAAATGGCTGATGTGTTGTTTGTGTTAATTTGTTTAGCGAACCAAACAGGTATTGATTTAACGGAGGCTTTAGAAAAAAGTTTAGAGAAAAAAACCAAACGAGATAAAGAGAGACACCATAATAACCCGAAGTTAAGATAGTGGCTTTTTCAGTTTAATTTTGGAAACTTTAGCTTTATTCTTTTTTAGTTCTTTTTTGAATTTTTCTAAGTTTTCAGGTTTAACCGGTTCCGATGGTGGAAAATCTTCATTTAAATGATTGGTTTGACTGCCATTTTTCCAAAAACGATAACATACGTGAGGACCAGTTGCTAAACCTGTACTTCCAACATATCCAATGCAATCTCCTTGCTTTACATATTGACCAACTTTTGCATTTCGTTTTCTCATGTGCAAGTACTGTGTTGTATAAGTACTGTTGTGTTGTACTTTTACGTAATTGCCATTATAAACACTATATGCTGATGCAATAACAACCCCATCACCTGTTGCCATAATTGGTGTCCCAGCAGGAGCAGCATAGTCAGTTCCTAAATGTGGTTTGTTACGTTTTTGTACAGGATGAAATCTTCGCATGGTAAAGCCAGAAGTTAACCTTCCAAACTTTAATGGGGACTTTAAAAAAGCTTTTCTTAAGCTGTTGGCTTCTGCATCAAAGTAGTCAGCTCCTATGCTATCTTGTTCAAAGTAACAAGCGAAAAAATCTTTTTCATAATGATTGAAGTTAGCAGCTATAATTTTTCCTAGTCCGATAGATTTACCTTCAACAAATTTTTCTTCATAAATTACTTTAAACCAATCTCCTTTTTGAATTCGGTAGAAGTCAATACTCCAAGCATAAACATCAGCCATTTTTAAAGCAAGCATAGTGCTTGCATTAGCATCATCTAAAGTTTGATATAGTGATGATTTGATAATGCCTGAAGCAGTATTAATTTTTGTTGTAACTTCTTTTTCTCCTAAACTAACTGTAATAGAGTCCGAGTCTCTTAAATCATAAACTACATATTTTATAGAGGTTATTTCATAAATAAAATATGCCGCTTTCTCGGTTGAATCTTTTTTAGCAAGCACCATGTATTTATGTTTAGCAGCAATTTTTCTGACATCAAAAATTGAATCAGAAGCTTTAACTAAAGCATCAATTTCTGGGTAGGGTATGTGGTGTTTTAAAAGGATGTTTGCTAAAAACTCATTTGGTTGAATATTATGTTCGTGTACTGTAAATGAGTCAACATTAATTCCATATTTTATTGTAGGAGGAACAATGGTGTCTTTTTGTTCAATGAGTTGCTTTTCATTTGGGTTAGAATTAGCAGTTGGATTAAAATAGTTGATTACTATAAATATTGTTGCTACAATAATCACTACAATTGCTATAATTCCACCTTTTCTCATGAGCACATAAAATTAATGCGATGAGGTAACTCATCGCATTAATACTATTATACTTTTAAACAGAATAATGTTTATTCGACTTTAGCTAATGGATTAGCTAATCCTTTTGCGCTTGTTAATTCAAATTTAATTGAACCAACAAATATTTTTCCTTGTGCTAATAATGGTATTTTGTTTTCATCATCAGAAATCCAAACAGCCACATCATCTTCATTTTCAAATAATCGCCCTTCTTGAACAACTGGACAAAACTTCATAGCCTTATATTTATTTCCTCCAACTTTTATTGTTTCGCGCTTTAAAAATCTAATTTTTAAAGGCCAAAGTTCATCATCAACAAAAGACCAAATTGTAAAAACTTCATTTTCTTTAGCTTTAGAATAATCTATTGAACGAGCATAATAAAAAGAAGATAACATATCTTGAACACCACTTGGAGTCTCAAATGTTTTTCCTTCACCATTATCAACCTTGTTTTTATTTTGAACAAATTTATA
>JARGOE010000067.1:0-2638 GCA_029210015.1 Vicingaceae bacterium | reverse complement strand
CCAGCTTTAAAAGCTTTATTGTTTACACTTCTTAATTTAGTGTTTTCAGTCTCTGTAACTTGCGGTGCTTCTTGTTTGTTAAATCCAAATGCAACTAAAGCAATTGCACTAGCAAGTAAAATCTTTTTAGTTTTCATAGGTGTAAGTTTTTTAGTGTAACCACTTAAAGGCAAAGTTTGTGCCAAAATGATAAGATTAATACGGTGAATCTTTAAAAATGTTGTAATAAAAAATCCCGCATAAAGCGGGATTTTTTTAATAGAAGTAAAATTTTATTGTTTCATTACTTTATGAATATTAACTCCATTGTTAGTTTGAACATTCAACATATATAAACCATTAGATAATCCAGCCAGGTTAATTTGAAGATTAACTCCTTGAACAAAATTATTATTGTATACAATCTTGCCTTGTAAATCCGTCAAGGTAACTTGCTCAATACTAGATGATTTGTTAAATGTTAAGTTTAATAAATTGTTAGTTGGATTAGGGTAAACTTTGATGTTGTCACTATTTAATTCATTAATTCCAGTTGACATTTCAACTTTAATATTTTTACCATTAATAGCATAAAAAATATTCCCAGCACCTCTTACCATAACTCTCGCTGCATTCGTTATAGATCCTGTTGGGATTGTAACATTTGCACTACCATTATTAGGAACATTTGTAGCTAATGTAATCGGGTAAGTAAATCCACCATCTTTAGATAAATAGATATTTACGTTAGCAGTGCTTACAGGAGATGCAGTTGTGTTGGCAACATTCCAAGTAACAGTTTCTGAAGAACCTTCATTCCAAATAATACCAGTGGTGTTTTGAGATGTAACAGTAAATGGACCTGCACCACTAGCAACTATAACTTTCATTAAATCATCTGCAGTTTGACCACCGTTTATATCATTATCTCTAACAACAAAGGCAAAGTTCATTATTCTACCAACGGTAGGTGTTTTTTCCCATGTTGGAAATAAATTGCCAGCCAAAACATCTTGAATACGTGGCATAAATCTGTCAGGAGATGTGATAGGCATTTTAGCTCTATATAGTGGGCCTACAGTCCAAGTTGATTGAGGGGTTCCATTTCCTGGAGCCCTAGTTGGATCATTTTGAGACCATTCATAAGTTAAAGAACCTAATCCTTCTGGATCAGTAGCAGTTCCTTCAAGTATAAATGCTGTGCTTTTAGGTATTATATAATCAGATCCAGCATTAGCTGTAGGAGGATTATTAATACCTGTTAAATTTGTAATTGCTGCACAAGTGCTATTCCCAGTTTTAATATTTTGAGTAATATCTCTAATATTTACATAATTAAAATGGGCATCACTATTATTTTGAACGTTTGTCCCACAAATTCCAGCATAACCCATAACTGAGCTTCCACTAGCAGGCTCAACCTCAGTTTGCCCACTCCCGCTTCTACTGCATGTATTCATTGTATGGTACCCTCCAAATTGATGCCCCATTTCATGAGCAACATAATCAATATCAAATGGATCACCGGTTGGATTTGATCGACCAGTCATACCACTACCTTTTTGTCCATTTACACAAACACAACCTATACATCCAGCATTACCTCCTCCAGAGGTATTAAAATTATGTCCTATATCATAGTCTCCATGATTTAAAGTGCTATTTAAAAAGTTTTGAGTAGTTGTATTGTATTCGCCACTCCAAGGGTCAGAATTTGTATTACCATAAAACATTAGTGAATTTTGTTGAGATATAAATTGCAAAGTAATTCCAAGGTCGACCTCATATACAGAATTAACTCTATTAATTGTTACTGTCATGGCAGCTAAAATATCAGCATATTCTTGTCCAGGAGTTGTCGCGAAAATATTTCCATATTGAGCAGTACATGTTTGTGCTAATCTAAATGTTCTAATTTTTTTATCATCAGCTGCTTTGTTGTTTTCTATTTTTCCTTCTAAACTTTTTAGTTGTGTAGGTTCAGCTGTTGTACACTCAAACCCTAATGGGTCTTGTCCGATTGTACTTCTATCATAAACTATATATGTACTTAAATCAGTAGTATAAGGATCGATATAAGTTGCTCCTGTTTTACCAGAAAGACACATTGTATGTAGTCCTCTTTGGGTAACACTAAATCTCATATAAGCTGAAGGATCATCTATGCCTTGAGCCACATAAGTTTTAATCATCGGATAAGCTACAGCTAAATCTTTATGCATTATTGGGGATTCCATTACTTTATACTTTTCTGTGATTCCCTCAGGGGTAGGAAAGGCGATAATAAGATTGGTAGTATTAGCAACACCTCTAACTGGTGCTCCAACTAAGGCACTTTTAAGTGCATTTAAATCTAAATTGAAAGTGTGATAAGTCTTAGGCATAAAGTTTCTATCAACTTTAGGTATATCATTTACTGAAGCTTCATCAGTTTTAGTCCAAAAATTTTGAGTGTTACCTTGTGCAAATAAACTAGTAGTAATAATTGCAGTAACAATAAATAAAAAAGATTTTTTCATCGCTTAATTAGTTAGTTCGGCTATGAAATTACTAAAATGTTGAATAAAAAAGATGAATTGTTTGACTAACGGTTGAAATCCTATCATAAAAAAGCCCTGCTATTTTCATAGCAGGGCTTTTGTTTTTATGTGAGTTTGAG
>JARGOE010000066.1 GCA_029210015.1 Vicingaceae bacterium | reverse complement strand
CAGCCATATTTATAACTTTTAAAGTCTCATCCTTGGCTCTTCTAACTATTTCCCATGAGGTAGAAGACATATAAATTTGCTGAGTTAAATTATGATTAAACTCCTCATTAATAGTAATTGTTAATTGAGCTTTAAGCATTTTACCACTCATTCCTGGCTTATAAATTCGTAATATCAATTTATCTAAAGCAGTTCTTTCTAAAAACAACACTACACGCTCAAAAGCCTGCAGCCTTAATGGCGTGGTTTCTTTTTGGGATTCCTTACGAAATAACAACATTTGCTTACGGTGTTCATTATCTAAAAACTTTTGCATCACAAAGTAAGTTGCTCCAAAAGTTATAAAGGCTGGTAAGATGTATTTTAATATTTCTAAAAATGTTTCCATTGCTTCTTATGTAAATTTAAAAGTAAAATTATAGATTATTGTTTAGAATGACACTTTATAATAACGTAATCAACACAAAATTATTAGCTTTGTTGCTTATTGAAATGTTTTATGGATAATCAATTATCAAACACCATTAACAACCTAAGCGAATCGGAAACATTAGCCATGACCCGAATGAGTCGTGAGTTAATAGCTGAAGGTAAAGATGTTATAAGTTTAAGTATTGGGGAACCCGATTTTAATACCCCTCAATTTATTAAAGATGCTGCCATTAAAGCTATTAATGAAAATTATACCCATTACACTCCTGTTCCAGGATACCCCGAGCTAAGAAAAGCTATTTCAACCAAATTTAAACGAGATAATAATTTAGATTATACTCCTGAACAAATTGTCGTTTCTACTGGAGCTAAACATTCTTTAGCTAATATTGCTTTAAGCCTATTAAACCCTAATGATGAAGTGATTTTACCTGCACCTTACTGGGTAAGTTACAAAGAAATCGTAAAGTTGGCAGGAGCAAAACATGTAAGCATACCTTCTAGCATAGAACAAGATTTTAAAGTTACCGCAGACGATATTAAAAAAGCTATTACTGATAAAACCAGAATGGTATGGTTTAGCACGCCTTGTAACCCAAGTGGTTCCGTTTATACTAAATCCGAGCTAGAAGATATTGCTAAATTAATAGCTCAATACCCTCATATCATTATTGTTTCTGATGAAATTTATGAGCACATTAACTTTAATGACAAACACGAAAGTATTGCTCAATTTGATTACATAAAAGATCAAGTAGTTACTGTAAACGGTGTCTCGAAAGGATTTGCAATGACTGGTTGGAGAATTGGCTATATTGGCGCTCCTAAATGGATTGCAGATGCTTGCACTAAAATGCAAGGACAGTTTACTTCTGGAACATCAAGTATTTCTCAAAAAGCTGCACAAGCTGCACTAGAAGCTGATTCGAGCTGCACATTGGAAATGCGTAAAGCATTTGAAAAAAGAAGAGAACTAGTTCTAAACCTTATGAGTGATATTCCTGGTTTAAAATTAAACAACCCTAAAGGAGCTTTTTATGTTTTTCCTGATGTATCAAGTTATTTTGGTAAAACTGATGGTAAAACAATCATCAATAACGCTTCTGACTTAGCTATGTATTTATTAAATGAAGGACTAGTAGCTTTAGTAAGTGGTGATGCTTTTGGAGACTCTAATTGTATCCGTTTTTCTTATGCTACTTCAGAAGACATACTAATAGAAGCGATTAAACGTATTAAAAACACTTTAGCCCTACTTCACTAATTATGAATAAAAACGAAATAGTAGAACTTTTTAAGAACTTCAATCAGCTAAATGTGTTGATAATTGGAGATGTTATGATTGATTCTTATTACTTCGGTAACGTAGATAGAATCTCTCCTGAAGCACCAGTACCTATTGTTTCTGTTAATGGCAAAGAAAACCGTTTGGGAGGAGCTGCAAATGTTGCATTAAACATTAAAGCTTTAGGAGCTAACCCAATATTATGCTCAGTAATTGGTAATGATAGAGAAGCTGAAAAGTTTAACGATTTGTTGTTAGATCAAAACTTAAGTGTTGAAGGTATTTTAAGAAGTGATGAGCGTATCACCACTGTTAAAACAAGAATAATAGGTAATAAACACCAAGTATTAAGAGTAGATTCAGAAAAGGACTCCCCCCTTTCTAATGAAGAATATGAAGCGTTAAAAATTAAGATTGAAACAATAATAAGTGACAATAAAATTGACGTAGTTATTTTTCAAGATTATGACAAAGGTGTTATTACTCCGCAATTAATTGAAAGCATTGTAGCCTTATGCCAACAAAATAATATTCCAACTGCAGTTGACCCTAAAAAGAGAAACTTTGACAGTTTTAAAAATGTAACCTTGTTTAAACCCAATTTAAAGGAGTTAAAAGAAGGTTTAAATATTGATATTAATCCTGGGAATAATACTGAAGTAGAAAAAGCAATTGATGATTTAAATACACAATTGAATAATGATATAACTTTCATCACACTATCGGAACATGGTGTTTTTATTAAAAACATGTCAAACAAAAAACAAATCCCTGCTCATATCAGAAGTATATCCGATGTTTCTGGAGCCGGAGATACAGTGATAAGTGTTGCCTCATTATGTTTAGCCTTAAACCAACCTATAAGCATGATTGCAGAAATAGCAAATCTTGCGGGAGGCTTAGTTTGTGAAAGTGTTGGTGTAGTCCCAATAGATAAAGATCAATTATTATCTGAAGCAATATCAAACCTTATATAATACAATAAATGGCTGTAGTACCATATAAAGAAGAAGTTGGAAGTAAAAAGGAGCAAGTTGCTACTATGTTTAACAACATTTCTAAAAAGTATGATTTTTTAAATCACTTTTTATCAATGGGTATTGACATTATTTGGCGTAAAAAAGCTATTCGTTTATTGAAAGACAAGCAGCCAAAACAAATGCTAGACATAGCTACAGGAACTGGAGACTTTGCTATAGCTGCTTTAAAACTAAACCCTACAAAGGTTACTGGTATTGACATTTCTGAAGGAATGTTAAATGTTGGTAAAGAAAAAATTAAAGCTAAAGGCTTAACTGATAAGATAGAACTACAATTAGGCGATTCAGAAAATTTAAATTTTGATAACGAGACATTTGATGCTTATACCGTAGGCTTTGGTGTTAGAAACTTTGAAAATCTTGAGAAAGGGTTAACTGAAATGCTTCGAGTTCTTAAACCTAATGGGTCAGCAATAATTCTTGAGTTTTCTAAGCCTAAAAAATTTCCAATTAAACAGATTTATAACTTTTACTTTAACAAAATTTTACCTGGAATTGGAAAGTTGGTTTCTAAAGACAGTTCTGCCTACACCTATCTTCCAGAATCTGTTGACGCCTTTCCTGATGGTGAAGACTTCATTAAAATATTAAATAAGATTGGTTATAAAGATGCTAAAGCAATACCTCTCATGTTTGGTATTGCAAGTATTTACAAAGCCACTAAATAAAACTACACTTTAAGCGTTATAGAGCTAATGATTAAAAAAATCAGCATCATATTACTACTTGTAGCAATAAGTTTTAATGCCTTTTCGCAAAGAGAAACAACGCTTAATCTTCCGAAGTTTGACCATCGATTTATGCACTTTGGGTTTTTACTTGGGTTAAACCAAGCTCATTTTGTACTAAATCGAACACCTCCAAATGGAACCTCTTCTGATAGTGCTTTTGTAGTTGAGCCTAAGCCAGCTATGGGATTTAATTTAGGGATTATCTCTGCGATGCATCTTAGTGAACATTTTAGCCTACGTTTCACTCCTAACCTTGCCTTTTCATCAAGAAGTATAGGTTACACCTTTCAAACTTCATTTGATGGAGTTAAAAGGTATGATAAGATTATTGAATCTACACTAATTAATTTTCCTTTAAGCATTAAATACAAAAGTGCCAGAGTTAATAATTTTAGCGCTTATCTAATTGGTGGAGCTGCATACAGTTTAGATTTAGCCTCTAACTCTGATGCAGAAAACCTAACAACCAATCTAAGAGATATGATTGTAAAGATTAAACGCGATGACATTATGGGAGAAATTGGTTTTGGAACTGATTTTTACCTAGAGTATTTTAAGTTTGGAATTGAAGTAAAGATGTCTTACGGAATAAGAGACTTATTAGATAGAGATGATACACCATTTACTGACCCAATTGATAAATTAAGTTCTAAAATGTTTTTACTGTCACTTACTTTCGAAGGTTAATTTTACCCAATGCAAACAATAGAACTTTCTGTATCACCTAAAGAAGCTGACGATTATGATTTTTTAGAACATCAAATCGGACTAAAATCAGCATTAAACAAAAACTTTAAGTGGAAAATATTAAAGCGCTCTATAGATGCTAGAAAGAGGCAAGTAAAGGTCAATTTAAAAATAACTGTCATTGATAATAATGAGGAATTTGAAACTCCCATTTCCACCACCTATCAAAATGTAAAAAATGCTAAACCTGTTTTAGTAATTGGCTTTGGACCAGCTGGAATGTTTGCTGCATTAAAACTAATAGAACTTGGATTAAAACCAATAATTATAGAGCGTGGAAAAGATGTTAGAAGCAGAAGAAGAGATTTAGCCGCTATAACTAAAGAACAAATTGTAAACCCTAACTCTAACTACTGTTTTGGAGAGGGAGGTGCAGGAACTTATTCTGACGGAAAACTATACACACGCTCTAAAAAAAGAGGCGATGTAAATGAAATTTTAAGAGTTTTAGTTGAACATGGTGCCCCTGAAGACATTAGGGTAGATGCCCACCCACACATTGGGACGAATAAGCTTCCAAACGTTGTCACTTCCATCAGAGAAACTATTTTACAGCATGGTGGAGAAATCAACTTTGAAACTCAACTTAAAGATATTATAATAGAAGACAATCACATCAAGGGTATCACTGATCAACATAACAGCCTTTTTAAGGCAGAACAGCTTATCTTAGCAACAGGACACTCTGCTAGAGACATTTTTTATTTACTAGATGAGAAGAATATTAAAATAGAAAATAAACCCTTTGCATTAGGTGTTAGAGTTGAACATCCTCAACTTTTAATTGACCAAAACCAATACCATTGTGAAGTAAGAAGTGAATACCTCCCCCCTTCCTCTTACAAGCTAGTGCAACAAGTAAAAGGACGTGGAGTATTTTCATTTTGTATGTGTCCAGGAGGTATAATTGCACCTTGTGCTACAGCTCCAGGAGAAATTGTAACCAATGGCTGGTCACCTTCTAAAAGAAATAACCCTTTTGCCAACAGCGGAATTGTTGTTACAGTTGAACCTGAGGATTTAAAAGAGTTTGAAGAATATGGTGCTTTAGCAGGTTTAAAATTTCAGGAGAGCGTAGAACAAAAAATGTTTGAAGCTGCTCAAAACAATACTGATACTAATTTTGGACAAATTGCACCAGCTCAACGTTTAATCGATTTTATTCGTAATCGTAAATCCATTGATTTGCCTGAATGCAGCTACCGTCCAGGAGTGATTTCTACGTCACTGCATGAAGTTTTACCAAAAAGTATATCTAAAGCCCTTCAAGAAGGGTTTAAATCCTTTGAGAACAAAATAAAGGGCTTTTTAATGAAAGATGCTATTATAGTTGCTGTAGAAAGCCGAACATCTTCTCCAATTACAATACCTAGAGATAGAGAAACCTTAGAACATCCAGATATTAAAGGTTTTTACCCTTGCGGTGAGGGAGCAGGTTATGCAGGAGGAATTGTTAGTGCGGCAATTGATGGACAAAAATGTGCTAATGCCATTCATCAAACTATACAACCTTAAATAAAATATAAGATTATCCCCTCCAAAAACTGGTGCTTATTAGTTAATTTCGGGTTTCTAACTATTAAATTTTACAATTATGAAAAAAACTAAATTTATTGCATTAGCAATAGTTGCATCTTTTGCTTTTAATGCAAATGCACAAATAGAAAGCCCTCAACCTAGTCCACTTGGAGAAGTTGAGCAAAAAATTGGATTAACTGATATTGAAATTGAATACTCAAGACCAGGAAAAAAAGGTCGTGAAATATTCGGAAAGCTTGTCCCTTATGGAAAAATATGGAGAACCGGAGCTAATGCGTCTACTAAAATTGAAGTTAGTGATGATATTAAAATTAATGGTAAGGAATTAAAAGAAGGAAAATATGCCTTGTATGCTATTCCTGGAGAAACTGAATGGACAATTATTTTTCATAACAATTTAAAACACTGGGGTGTTGGAGAATATAAAGAAGAAGAGGATGCCTTAAGAATTACAGCAAAACCTACTAAATCTGGAACTACAGTTGAAACATTAACTTTTCAATTTGGAAACTTTACAAGTACTGGTGGTAAATTGATGCTAATGTGGGACAATACTATTGTAGCTATGGATATAGAAACTAATGCTATGGAAAAAGTAGAAGCACAAATCAATAAAACTTTAGTAGAAGGACCTAGTGCTTCTTCTTATGCAAAAGGTGCTGAATTCTATATGGAGAATGGGAAAGATTTAGAGCAAGCATTAGCTTGGATGGATAAGGCAATAGAAAAAAGAGCTGACGCATTTTGGTACATTCATGGAAAAGCTAAAATATTAGCTAAATTGGGAAAAAAGAAAGAAGCTATAGCTGCTGCTAACAAATCTATTGAAGTTGCTAAAGCAAGCAAAAATGGAGATTATGGCTATGTTGCTAAAAACGAAGAGTTTATTAAGAGTTTAAAATAAATTTAGACAACAAAACAAAGAAAGGCTAACCAAATGGTTAGCCTTTCTTTGTTTGCTATGAATTGACTTTGTCCTTAATAAACACTAACTTCGTTTAACACAATGTAAGTTGCATTAAAACGCGACCGACAAGCACATTAAACGAAAATCAAAAATATACTCCATAAAATTTAGTCCTACCATTTTGGTTGAACTCTATGGTTGGCATAGGAAATTTAATAAATCCAAAGGCTCCAAAAACAGTATTTAAAAATTTACTTTTTGTTTTTATCTTAGTTAAATCAACATCTAAACTTATGTAATACTGTCTTGTCCTTTCAATATCTGGGTACAAAGTATTTTCAATGGAGCCAACCATACCATCAGCTCCATATCCAACAGCCAAGTTAATCCATTTAGGAAATTTTGTATTGTCACCTAAGAATGACGAAATATTAGCACTAGCCCAATAAGTTTGTCCATTATAATCCTTTATTGATCTTTGAATAAGGTTTTCTCCTAACAAACTTGGCCTTAATTCGGCATACTCTGTATTATGGTAAGAAAACTTAAGGGTAATTCTTTGTTCTTTCCAACCTAATTGCTGTCCAATAAATAGTCCTGTCCCCAAAGTATTAGCACCAACATCTCCCCAAGAATAACCCCAAGAAGCAGAAAATCCATCTAAAATTTCAACAGAAGTTAAAAAGAATAAACCTACAGTTCCTCCATAAAAAATAGATTTTTTATCACTTACCCCACTCCACCTTAATGCTTCATATCCAGCCCTTCCTACATAGTAAGAAGTTGTAGTGTGTCCAACTTTATCCATTTGTTCCCAACTGGTATTATCATTAAGCGTATGAAACCCCTGGCTTGGAGCATCCTTATACCATAAATAATAGAGCCCGGTCATAATTCCTGCATATCCAGCAGATTCGACAGCAACAACTGTAGTTAATCGTTTTTTGTTTAATGTATCAAGCTGAGCAAATGAATCTTGAAGCAAACAAAGAGAACAAACAAGAGCTATGGAGATTCTTTTAATCAATTTAGTTTCGAGCCCAAATTTCTATTCCATCCGCATCTCCCCATGCATAGTTAAGTGTTTTATTAATAAATGGCTCTGGACCATTTTTAGGAAAAAAAGCAGCACAAACAGGAACTTTAACACCCCATTTTGAAGAAGAAGCTTGTTCTCCTGCAACTATAAGCACAGTAAACTTATGCTCATCATCAGTATTTATAGCAATTACAGGAACTCCTTCATTAGCTAGTTTTTGTGCTTGATTTAAAACATTTTGTTCGTCAACATCACCCATGTTTCTCCAGGCGTTTGAACTTGCTACAAATTCATAAATATCATTGTAATCAATATATTTTTCATCAACCATTAAATCTTCTACTCCATAATACTTTGATATTGCTTTAGCAGTAAAATCTTTACAGTCCATGGAATTTTCTGCAGATGATTGACAATCTTCATACTCCTCTAAAAGGTGTTCTATTGATTCTTTTTCAATATTTATTGTTTCTACAGTTTCATTACCACCACAACTAGTTAGCATTATTATAGTAGCTACTATTGAACTTATTATTACCGTATTTTTCATGCTATTTACTTATTATTTTAAATTCAGTTCTTCTGTTTTCTGCTCTACCAAGTTCTGTTTCATTACTAGATATTGGCTTAGTATCTCCAAATCCTTTTGTAGACAATCGTTCTTTTGCCACTCCTTGATCTGTTAGATAATCATACACAGCTTTAGCTCTATTATTAGATAAAGTTAAATTAGCCTTTGCATTACCTACATTATCAGTATGACCATCTAGTTCAATAGTAACAGTAGTGTTTTTCTGTAAAAATTGAACTAATTTATCTAATTCAATTTTTGATTTTTTCTTTAAATCAAATTTATCTGTTTCAAAAAATACATTTTTTAACACAACAGTTTTACCTATTTCTAATTTATTCATAGGTACATTTTTTTTGTAAGGATCCTTAATGCTACCTCCTTCCAATACAAAGTTTTCAGAGTAGAATAAATAATCTTCACTCGTTACATTTAATGCGTACTCTTTATTGATTGGTAAGCTAACTAAAAACTCTCCTGTTGCATAATCGGAATGAGAAACAACTGCTCTTTTACCCGTTTCTAAATCAATTAATTCAAATCTTGCTTCTAATGGCTTTTTAGTAAATGCATCAAAAACTTTCCCTTTAAAATAGTTTACCGGTTCAGGTTTAACATTGTCAGGCAATTCAAACTGATATAAATCTAACCCCCCATAACCACCTTCTCTATCTGAAGCGAAGTATGCAATTTTACCATCAGCACCCACTGTTAAGCTATTCTCATCATTAAAAGTATTTATTGGATAACCTAAATTAACAGGAGTACTCCACTCTCCTTTTTCATCTTTTCTTGTCATGTAAATATCTAACCCACCCATACCAGGGTGACCATTAGAAGAAAAATAAAGTGTTTTACCATCAGGATGAATAAATACCGACTCCTCCATTCCTTTAGTATTTACATTATAACTCAATGGCTCTGGTTTTGTCCAAGTACCCTCATCAGTTAATTCACAAGAATAAATATCTTGTTGACGATTTTGTCCTCTTCCAATTCCTCTGATAAAATATAACGTTTTACCATCAGCAGAAAATGAAGGTTGAGTTTCCCAATTACGAGTATTTATTGCCTGTCCTAAATTTCTAGGTGGACTCCAATTATCTCCAACTGCATATGTATAGAACAAATCACAACTGCCAAACCCTTTCCTTCCTTGTCCATAACCCTCTACCGGATTATCGCAAGAGGTAAAAATCAAAAAACGACCATTAGCAGAAATAGTTGGTGCACCTTCATTTGTTAAGCTATTTACAGCTTTAACATTGGTACTCTTTTTCCAATTATGACCATCAAAATGACTCACATAAAAATCTTCATTAAAACCAGAATAAGTCATTTTACTCTCTAATTGTCTCGTATATAAAAAGACTTGACCATCAACTGTTACAGCAGGAAAATACTCAGACATTGGACTATTTATCGCTTCCCCCATATTAACAGGATTAAACGGCACTGGAGTTTTCATCGCTTCAATAGCAAACTCACAATCTCTAATACCATCCTTAACTAAGTTTATCATCATTAAAGGCGCATCAGTATATGCTAAATATTTTTCAAAATTCTTCAAAGCTTTGTCATAAATACCAAACTTTAATTGCAAACTTCCTGCTGATGAATATACTTCTGGGAAAAACTCAGGATTTATTTTGATACACTTTTCATAATGAGTTAATGCTTTTTTATACATTCTAGCATCAGTATAAACATACGCAAGCAATAATTCAGCTTCAACAAAATTCGGATCTTTTTCTAAGGCTCCTAATAAACTTAATTCAGCTAATTCATTCATACGAGAATCGTAATACCCTTTACCTTCATTAAATAGTTTTACAGCTTTTTTATTAGTAGAACTAACTTCAGTTTGAGCTACCGAACAACTTGTAAATACAAGAACTAGAATCAATGATAGTATATGTCTTATTTTATTCATTAGCTAAGGTATTTGCATGTATTTATGTGTTTGTAAAGAGATGTTCCATTTTGGGTTATTCATAACATAATCTATAATTAAGGGCATTACTTTTTCTCTATTACTCCATTCAGGTTGTAAATATAAAACACAATCTTTGTTTACTTTTTGAGCATGTTCTTCTGCCCATTGAATATCATTTTTATTATAAACGATCACTTTCAACTCATCTGCCCTAATATAAACCTCGTCTAATGGCGGCAAATTCTTTTTGGGAGATAAGCAAATCCAATGCCAGTTACCCGTTAATGAATGTGCTCCAGAAGTTTCTAAATAAACTTCCACATTATTATTAGTTAATTTTCTTGTTAAATAATCAAGATTATAAATTAAGGGTTCTCCTCCTGTAATAACTATTGATTGTGCAGGATATTTTTGAACATTATTAACTACTTCATTTACATCAGTTAATGGGTGTAAATTAGGGTTCCAACTTTCTTTAACATCACACCAATGACAACCAACATCACAACCTCCTACTCTAATAAAGTAAGCAGCTGTTCCCGTATTAAAACCTTCTCCTTGAATAGAATAAAACTCCTCCATTATTGGGAGTTTTTCTCCTTTCAACAGTAATTCCTTATCTGATTTTGTTATATTTTCAATCTCCTCTATCATAAAACAAAAATAAGCATATAGACATTAAAAAACCCGTTCTATAAATAGAACGGGTTTTTTTTAAAATATTATAATCTTATTCTTTAATGATTTTCTTAGTTACAACAGTATTCCCGTTATTAAGAACAATTAAATACATTCCTTTTGAGAAGTTATTTAAATCAATTACTCCATTACCGCTATTATTTAAAAGGTTAGAATAGATTGTTTTTCCATTAACATCAACAACTTTAACATTTAAAGTTTCATCACCATTATATGAAAAGTTAAAAATTCCATTACTTGGGTTAGGGTAAACTGAAAACTCATTATTTAAATCAATTTCATTCACATCTACTGTACCTGAAACACTAATGTCATCAATTGCTAAATCACTCTCCCAGCTAGTACCTGTAATACCTCTAAATCTAAAGTTAACAACTCCACCTAGATATGCAGCTAAATTTACAGAACGTTGTTGCCAAGAGTTTCCTTGATCACCTGACAATACCGCTGTAATGTCATTAGTCCAAACACCATTGGAAAGAATATCAACATGCAACTCACCCATAGTAGCACCTGACATGTGATACCCAAAAGTTAATGAAGCTGCTGTTGCAAATGTTAAATCAATACATGGAGAAATAAGGTTTGCTTGCTTACCTGAACAGACAGGAGCTCCTGAAGCCTCTAAATAAAGATATTTACCAACTATTGTCCCTGGATTAAAATCTACTGATGGACCAGTTCCATTAGATGGTGTTCCGTTTACATCAGTTCTCCAATCAATATCATCGGCAACACCATTTGTTTCATTTACAAAGTTATTAGCAAGTCCACAAACCTCAAGTTCGCAATCACTTGCAGTTCCACATGTGAAAAATGATTCAAAATCATCACTCCAAGGTAATGATTGAGCAGCTGTATTAACATAATTGAATGAAGCCACTATAGTATCATTATATTTGTTACCATCTCCAGCTAATGTATTCCATATCATTAAGTTGTTAGCACCTAAATTAGGAGACATATTTGCAGTAAATGTATAGTTAACTGTTGCTCCAACAGCAATAGGACCTGCAACTGACTCACTAACTGTTGGCCCTGCATTTAATTGATAAAAAATAGGTAAATTACTTATTGGACTTTGACCTTGGTTTGTTATAGACACCGTCACTTTATCATTCCCACTCATACAACTTTGCAATACACTACCATTTGTAGGTATTGAATTAACCAATTCTGCATCAATAGCTAATACACATCCAAACGTTCCACCTGCTTGATATTGAGCTATAGCCCTTCTACCTTCACAACCATTATTACTTAAAGCTTTTACACTCCACCAATGATTATTAGTTGATTGTGCATAAATAGTTAAATTAGTTTGACCTATAGCAGTACCAACCGAATCCATATATTTAGCTCCTAACAAACTAACTTCATATCCAGTAGCTCCAGCCACAGCATTCCATGAAACATTCATAGAGTCAGGACAAGCCCAATTAACAGTTAAACCTGTAGGGACTTGAATTACAGAAAATGTTTGATGGCTTTGACTTGAACTACTACCTCTGGTAACCCTAACTAATGCCTGACCTGTAACTGTAGCAGGAACATTCCAGTTATAGAATCTTTGACTTGCTGAAATTCCAGTTGCAATATTTGACCAACTAGCACCATTATTAGTAGAGTATTCAAGTGTAAATGTTCCCGAATTACCATGAGCATCCCATCTAATAATTTCATCAACATCACTATCTATACCTTCTCCTCCTATTGGGTAAGTCAAAACAACATCATCAGTGATAAATTCATATACTAAATAATATGTTTGTGGTCCTTGAGGGATAGAGAATCCATCAACACTAACAGTATGTGTACCTGCTGTTGGATTATCAATAGTAACTTGCTCCATGTTATTTAAGTTATCTACACCTCTAACAGCTGGCAGGTTTAATGTTGTTGCATTAGGTGCCGAATTTAACACCCATGGATTATAATTAGTTGTGTTTGGGTCAGTAACATCCATATTTATGTTGTTAACTAATGCTGGTGAAGCACTTGCAGCACCTTCATAATCCATCCATAACACCATTATTTTAACTTGATCAGTTCCAGCAGGAACAGTTATATTATGATTATTATTTCCACCTTGAGAAATTGAGCCAGTAATGTAATTGTTATTACTTATTAAGTCATAAGCTCTTCTCGCATTAATTCTACCCCAACCATGAATAAAGTCTGGTCCAGAGTTACCAATATCATCTGCTGTATTTAATATTGCGGCCTTAATAAGTCCTGAAGGTGGATTATTGTTACTATTTAAATCTTTGTAAGCATCATATAGTTGAGTTATAACACCTGCAACTCCAGGACATGACATTGAAGTTCCTGTTTTGAAGCCATATGTATTTGGATCGATTGTAGAATACACATTTGTTCCTACAGCACTAATATCAGGCTTAATTCTACCATCTTCACAAGGCCCTCTACTACTTGATCCTGCAATTACATCTTGTTGAGTAAGGTTAGCTACAGTAACAACATTTTTACCAGCCTTATGTCCTCCAGTAACATTAAACCATTGGCCACCTGCAGAAGTATTACCTTGTCCATTAGAATTTCCCGCTGAAAAAACATGTATTAACTCAGGCATTTGTCTTGTTTGCTGATCTAACTGTCTAGCTAAAGTTGTATAACCAGCATTTACACCATTACTATAGCTCTTTGAAGTTATCCTAACATCATTATTTGTATAGATATTAGGAACATCATTATAATTAGCGTTATTCCAATCATAAACTAAAACATCTGCTCCATAAGCCATTCCTCTTGAAATGGGATCGATATTACCAGCACCAGCAATTGTTCCACCACAATGTTCACCATGGTCTCCAGATTGTTGAGAATTCATATCAGTAAATCTTCCTGTGTAATCTATATGGTCATCCAGCCTACTGTTATCTTGTAACATTACGGTTACCCCTGTTCCATCATATTGTAATCCAGAAGTGTAAGCAGTAGCTATAGTATTACTTCTGTGATCAGAAACACCTGGTAAATTTTCAGGTTCACTTGGAGCTTCTACTTGTTCAAAATAATAAAACAAAGGAAGATTATATAATTGATTTAATTTAGAAATTTCAACCTCTAAAGTAACAATATTAGTATAGTTTATATTAATAATTTCAATTCCTAAAAGACTTAATTGCGAAGTGATTGTAGGTTTATCAATACCATCAAATGCTATTGCATTTAATTGAATTTTACTTCCAAAAACAGCCCATTTTTCATAATCCTCTAAAGCAAGTTTATTAGATAGTTTATATTTAGAATCTATTTTCAAAACAGCAGAAACATTGTAATCTTTCACAATATTTAAGTTTGCTGAAACTTTAACTTTTGC
>JARGOE010000065.1:7109-14298 GCA_029210015.1 Vicingaceae bacterium | reverse complement strand
GATAAGCTGTAGAGGGATTTTTTTATTTGTTTAAATAATTTTAGACTCTAACTCCAATCACACACACATCATCAATCTGTTCTAATGAACCTTTCCAAGTTTCAAAAGCTTCATCAATGATTTGTTTTTGCTCCTCCATGGATTTATCTTGGATACTCAAAAGTAATTCTCTAAAGGCTCTTGCCATGAATTTCTTTCCTTTCTCTCCACCAAACTGATCCACATATCCATCAGAAAATATATAAAGGCTATCTCCTTTTTCTAACTCAAAACTATGGGTTGTATATGGCTCTGGGTTATCAAACCTCCCTATGGGTTGTTTATTCGCCTTAGTTTCTATGATTTCTTCGTTACGAATAATCCACAACGGATTATGTGCGCCAGCATATTGTAGTTTGTTTCCTTCTAAACTGCACAATGCGATATCCATTCCATCTTTCACTTCTTCTTCAGATTTCTCGAATTCTTGGATGACGATCTCCCTGGTCTTGTCTAATATCTTTCCAGGTTCAGTCAATCCATATTCACGTACAGAACGATTTAATCCATTGTTACACACCACAGAAACCATTGCTCCAGGAACACCATGACCAGTACAATCGGCTGCAGCAAACAATACTTTATTTTCAGAATGCTCCATCCAATAAAAGTCACCAGCAACAATATCCTTAGGCTTATATAACACAAAAGAATCATTTAAAAATTCCTTAACTAATTTATCTGGAGGAAGTATTGCTGATTGAATACGTTTAGCATAGTTTATGGAATCGGTAATTTCTCTATTTTTTTCGGCCAACATTAAGCCTGATAACTTTTTCTGCTTGTAGCTTCTATAGACTAAAAAAATTATTGCCACCAATGGAAGGAGGATTAACAATAAGAAATTTCGTTGCATGTTTTTTTGATCAATTGTGGCCTGTGTTTCAGCATCCTTCTTTTCTTGTTCCAATTGTCGGATGGCCTCTTTCTTTTCAAATTCAAACTGCATTTCTGACTTGGTAATTTTTCGAACAGACTCTTCATTAAGCAAACTGTCTCTGAGCATCATATAAGTTTGATAATGTGATAGGGATGACTGGTAGTTTCCTTCTGCACTGTCCAGGCGTGCTAGATATTGATGAACATACATGAGCAAATCTACATTTTTCATTTCCTCAATTATGATGTGAGCTGAATCTAAAAGAAGTCTAGCTCCTCTTAAATCTTGATACCTAAATTTAATAAACCCAGAATTCAGCATTGCAAAGGCTAACCCTCCTTTGTTATTTACCCTTCGATAATAAGTTAACGAAGTGTCCATATAAGCTATCGTTCTCTCCTTATCACCCAATATATCGGTAATGTGAGCCATATTACTATATAGTAACGCAATACCTTTTATGTCATTAATTTTTCTTTTTTCCATGAGCGAAAGATTAATGAAGTATTTTGCAGAATCATATTCCCCTTCATATATATATATGGTGGCTATGTTTCCTAAGTTTCGGGAAACATATAAGGTGTTCTCTCGTTGCCTGTTTACCTTTAAAGCTTTATAGTAATATTGCTTGGCCAAGTCATAATTTCCAATCCCTGCATGAACTACACCAATGTTGTTTAGTGTGCTGGCTTGTCCTGCCAAATCTTTGTTTTCTTCTTTAAGAGCAAGGGACTTTTGAAGGTCTTCTAAAGCACCAGGTAAGTCACCAAGAGTCTTTTTGATATTCCCATTGTTGTTATAGCTTCGGGCAACATATGTTTTACCGAAATGAACAATTTTAAGGTTATCACTACTAGTTAATTGCTCTGCTGACTTGAGTAATTCTTTATTTATTTCTAAAGCAAGTAATTGATCTCCTTGAGCTTTTAATTTTAAAACAGCGGAATTCAATTCATATATTCGTGCTGTGTCACTTTCTTCGTTATCTATTTTATTGAGCAAAGAATCTTTTCTGCTCTGAAAATCATCCGATTGGGCATAATTGTTTAGACACATTATGAGTGTCAGAGAAAGCATTAAAGATTTTAGTTTAGTACTCACAGACTTTATTAAGGATTGTACCAAAAGTACGGAATTCATTTAAAGAACCTATTTCTTAAACCTAAATGCCAAAATAAAAAAATCCCTTTAGAACTTCTAAAGGGATTTTTTGTTACTATTTATGTCTACTCATTAATTTTAGTTACTTTAAACTCTGTTCTTCTATTTTGTTGGTGTTCACTTCTAGTACATTCAACTCCATTGGCACAGTTGTTAATTAATTTTTTTTCTCCATAACCTTTGTAGGTTAATCGATTAGAATGAATTCCTTTTGATACTAAATAGCTTACTGCAGCAGCAGCCCTTTTATCAGATAACACTTGATTGTATTGATCGTTACCTCTTGAATCAGTATGAGAACTCATCTCAATTTCTATATTTGGGTTATCTTCAAGTAGTTTTACCAATTTATCAAGCTCTTGTGCAGCATCTTTTCGAATATCCCATTTGTCAAAATCGTAATAAATATTATCTAAAATAATAGGTTTATCAATAACTATAGATTCTACTTCAAAATCAGCATAGAAGTTTTGTGAATATTTTAGGCCTACTGTAGAAATCTTATCTGTTCTTGTAAAGCATCCTTCTTTAGTACAATAAAGATCGTAAGGAGTCTCTGGATCTAAGCGGAATCGAAACTCTCCTTTTTTATCACTAACCATATTAATTACCTCTCCAGTCTTGGCATTTGTGATTTTTACCGTAACTCCTTCCACTCGCTTTTCTGAACCTTTTTTACGTGCCACTCCGTATAGATTAAATTTTGGAGGATGTTTTTTGTACACATACATCTTGTCAGCATCAGATCGTGAAGAAGAAACAAAACCAGTTGTGCTGTCATCTTTGTTAATGTTAAACGCAAAGTCGTCTTTAGATGAATTTAGTGGGTAATTTAAGTTTTCTGGTTGGGCCCAAGTTTTTCCGTTATAATAGGTAATAAAAACATCTAAGCCTCCCATTGAATTATGTCCATCTGATGAAAAGTAAAGTGCATTGTCTGTATGGATGTAAGGAAACATTTCATTGCCTTTTGTATTTACTGTTGGGCCAAGGTTTTCTGGTTTAGACCAAGCTTCATTCTCCCATTTACTCATATAAATATCGGTTCCTCCTTGACCACCTGGCATATCAGACACAAAATACAAGGTGTTTTGATCATCAGACAATGTAGGATGTCCTACAGAGTAATCATCGCTATTATAAGGAAACTCTTTTAAGTTTTTCCATTTGCCGTCAATAAGGCTAGCTTTAAAAATCTTTAGGTTGTTTTCTTTCTTTTCATTTACTTTCATTTTTCTTTTCAGGTAATTACTTCTTGTAAAATAAACTGTATTTCCATCATTGGTAAATGTTGCTGGTCCTTCATGAAACTTTCCATTAACATCACCTTTAAGCAGTTGAGGATCCATCCAATCGCCATTTTCATCCTTCTTGATTTCGTAAAGGTCAAGGTAAGAATTACCAGTCCAGGCACTTTTTTTATTTCCTAAAAAAACTTCTTTATCAGCCACAAATATAGCTCCATCCTTATACTCAATAACACTAAAAGCATTTACAAAATTTTTTGATTTAATGGCGCGTAATTCATAAAGTGTTGTATCTCTATATCGGTTATTTAAAGATAAACATGAGGAAAGCAACATTTTCGCTACAACATCTTCTTCATAAACGAATAGGTATTTTCGTAGGTAAGATACGGCCTCATCATATTTTTCATTTGACATTAATATTCTTGCATAATTAAGATATATTTTTGGTGAATGATTTTCTCGCTGAACCATCTTTTCATAAACTTTTTCAGCAGCAACGATGTTGTTGACTCTAAAATAGGAATCACCTAATTTCTCTTCTAATTCAATATTGTTGAAATCTTTGCTGTAAGCTTTTTCATAGTGATGAATAGCTGGAGCATATGCTAATGTTTCATAATAAGTATCAGCTTTTTTAAGATGATATTGTGTAGAACACCCTATTATTCCAAGCAGTAGGATAGCTATTATTAGTAATTGTAAACTTCTTTTCATATTAAACTTTTTAATCTTTTAAAAAAACCGAGGTGTTTTTACTTTAGCTAAATCTTTTCCAAAATCAATTCCTATCATAATTTCATGTGATCCATACGAATAATTGTTTAAGTCTGATAATGTAAGATCATACGAATAACCTACTCTAAATGCTTTATTTGTCTGATATTCAGCAATAAATGCAATTGCATCACCTGTTCTGTAAGAAACTCCTAACCAATAGGTATCCTTATAAATTGCACTAAGGTTAATATCCATTTCAAAAGGTGCACTAATAACATACTTACCTAAAAAAGATGGTTTTAATTTAAAGTTGCCACCCACATCAAAGACATAACCTCCAGTAAGCATGTAGTGCCTTCTTAAAAAAGAAGATCGATTTACATCTATGTGAAAGTTTCTATCATTCTGATAAGCAAATAAGGTAGGCACCGAAAAACCTAGATAATATTTATTTGCATAATAATAAGCCCCTGCTCCAAATTTAGGTAAAACCTTACTTGATGTATTCCCCTCAAATACTACATCATCATCCCAAACCTTTAAATCGCTAAGTCTTTGGCTATATTGCGAAAAGCCTGCATTAATACCAAAGGCTAATCTAGAAATATCATTAATCTTAATGGAATAAGCATAATTAATTACCATAGTATTTTGTCTTGTAACCCCAATTTTATCGTGTATCAAGATAACGCCAAGACCCATATTCTCATTTGGAAGTGGCCCATCAATTGCTGCTATTCCTGTTTCAGGAGCACCATCAAACCCTACCCATTGATTACGATAGGTTAAAGTTGAGGTCCAATAAGGGTGAGATCCTGCATAAGCTGGATTTAAAAACAACCCATTAAACATATATTGGGAAACTAAGGGGTCCTGCTGTGCTTTTGAAGTAACACTAATTAGTGTTATAAAAGCGGTAATAAAGAATAATTTTTTCATAATTATATTTCTAATATTCAATAGTTGATTATCTTCTTATCTCTACATAACCTTTTAGAGTAATGTCTTCATCTGAGAAAGCTGTAAATATTACGAAGTAGGTTCCATCAGGCAAATCATTACTATCCATATTCTTTCCATCCCACTCGTTCTGATAACCTTCCGCTTCATAAACGATATTACCCCATCTGTTAAAAACAGTAATCTTATTATCGGGATAGCCTTCAACACCTCTAATCACAAAAAAGTCGTTACTTCCATCATAATTAGGAGAGTAGCCTGTTGGCATTTCCAGTATATAGGGCTGGGTTAATTCTACTGATGCTCTTGCAATACATCCATTCGAATCGGTTACAATAAGAGTGTATTCTCCTGCAATTAAGTCTTCAATATTTGGCATGGTAGCACCATTCGACCAAATGTAGTCGTATGGAAACACTCCCCCGAAAACACTTGAGTTGATATATCCATCGTTTCCTCCATAAGTACTTACATTGTACCCTGAGAAGTACTCGGAAGGATATAAATCAAGTATTAGTGAATCGGGTTGATAAATAGTTGCATTAAGGCTATCCTTACAACCAAAAGAATCAGTAATCAACACATAGTAGTCTCCAATAACTAAACCGGTTATTGTTGTCGTTGTATCTCCTGTTGACCAATTAAACATGTATGGTGGGTTACCACTACTAAATGTTACACGTATACCACCATCCGAATCACCATAACATGATACATCTTCTGTAATCAATTCTGCAACTAAGTTAGACTCAGAACTAATAGAATCTGTGGCTTGCATTACGCAACCGTTTGCATCAGTTACAACAATCGTATAAGTTCCTGAAATTACATTGTTCAAGTTGACTGTAGTATCTCCATTAGACCATAAGTAATCATATGGCATAACACCCCCCATTATTTGAGCCTGTATACTTCCATTAGGCGCAGTACAAGTCGCATTAAATGAAATTGTTGAAATAGCTATTGAATCTGGTTGAGTTAGTGTAGTTGAATAGTTTGCTGTACATCCATTCGAGTCCGTAACTGTTACCTGATAAAAACCTGCTGTTAGATTTGAAATATCTTCAGTAATTGCACTATTTGACCAACTATAACTGTATACAGGAATTCCTCCTGTAACTGTGATGTTAATAGCACCATCATTCCCTCCAAAACAAGTAATATTTGTATCTGTAGCAGTAACAACTAAAGTGTCTGGCTGACTAATTGTATCTTGAACAGTTGCTATACACCCATTAGTGTCGGTAACGGTAACTGAATAAATTCCAGGAGCCAAGTTCGAAACATCTTCGGTTGTATCCAAGTTACTCCATAAGTAAGAATAAGAAGGTGTTCCATTTGTTACCGTAATATCGATTATACCGTCATTAAAACCATAACAACTTATATCAGTTGAAACTGAACTAATCATTGGAGTTGGGTGGATAATTACATCAAAAGAACATTGCATAACATTTCCATGGATATCTTTTACTTCAAAAGTATTAGTAGTTGTTCCTACTGGGAAGATAGATCCACTTGGAAGACCTGTCAGCTGAATTAGCGTGTCAACTCCACAGTTATCACTTGTCACAGGGGCGTTATAATTAACCAGTGAATCACAAGTCGCAATCGGTGCTGGACATGTAATGATTGGAAGTTCTGTATCATTCACATTTACGTTAAATGAACACGTTGAGACATTTCCTGCGGAATCTGTAACTGTATAGGTTACTCCTGTTGTTCCAACATTGAAAAAATCTCCCGGATTGTGTGTACTCGTCATTGAAGCACCACAGTTATCTGTATAAGTTGGAGGGGTCCAATTAACAATTGCACCACACATGGTAGAATCATTACTAACTGTAGTATCAGCGACACAGTTAAAGATAAGAGGTGCCTCAGTATCAACAACTTCAACCGTATATGTACAGCTTACTGAATTACCAACGGTATCAGTAATAGTCCATAAGACTGTAGTTATTCCTGGATTAAAAGTTACTCCATTTAGGGTAGTCAATCCACTTGCAGTAGTTGCTCCACTCAAGTCAGCCAAAATGGTTCCTATTGTACAGTTGTCAGTTGCTGTCGCATCCCAAGTAGAATCAACATGAGTGTAAGTACACACCCCTGAATCAGCAGGTATAATTTGGTTACCTGCTCCACAAGCGATGATAGTTGGATCAATATTATCAATAACTGT
>JARGOE010000065.1:0-7009 GCA_029210015.1 Vicingaceae bacterium | reverse complement strand
TCAATATTATCAATAACTGTGATGTTAAAGGTACATGTGTCAGTATTTCCAACAGTATCAGTAACTATCCAAGTTACAGTGGTTACACCTGTATTGAATGTTACACCGTTTAATGTAGTTAAACCACTAGCAACAGTAACTCCTGTTAAGTTTGCAGTTAAAGTTGCAACCGTACAGTTGTCTGTTGCTGTTGCATCCCAACCTGTTGTATTCTGTGTATATGAACATTGACCAGGATCTACATTTACTGTTTGATTACCTGCTCCACAAGCTATAAAAGAAGGTGAAGTAGTATCTACTACTGTTACCGTATAAAAACACTGATCTGTATTTCCTAAACTATCAGTTGCTGTCCATGTAACTGTTGTGACACCCACATTAAATGCAACATTATTTAACGTATTACCAGTTCCTGTAGTAGCTCCTGATAGAGCGTAAGATATATCAATCACTACACAGTTATCGGTAGCTGTAGCATCCCAAGCAGTTCCAGAAGCTGTATAATCACAAGATGTAGAAGAAGAATTTACCGTCTGATTTCCAGGGCATGAAATTACAGGGTTCGTGCTATCTGTTACTGTTGTAATAGTAATAGAGTCTAATTTTATACAATTATTACTATCGGTTATGGTTACATTGTATGTTCCTGCAAATAAACCACTTAAATCTTCATTGGTTGAAGAAAATGCGGATGGACCAGTCCATGTATAACTATAAGGAGTTGTTCCTCCATTCACTATAAGGTTTAGTGCTCCATCGCTTGCGCCCAAACAACTAACTTCAGATGTCATAACAATGTTAGAAGAAATTTCAGCTGGAATAGTGATGTTGTAATCAGCAGAAATACACCCTGTAACATCTCTTATTATTATAGTGTGTCCAGAGCTCACCGCCAAATTAATTACATAGATTCCTGCAGCACCCCACGTTGTTCCTCCATCAGTTGAAACCTCATAAGGACCGCTATCTCCGCCAGACGGATAAACTGTAACAGGTATTGTTGTGGCTGTTGCTGGAATACAAGGGTCAAAAGTTACCGAATCGATAACAACATTTCCGTTAATAGTTAACATATAAGCTGATAGTGATAAACACCCGTTGCTATCTCTCGCCCAA
This sequence comes from Vicingaceae bacterium, assembly GCA_029210015.1. Lineage (GTDB taxonomy): Bacteria > Bacteroidota > Bacteroidia > Flavobacteriales_E > Vicingaceae. The sequence goes on along the minus strand of JARGOE010000065.1, from coordinate 5,893 downwards.
ACCTGATAATTACCACCAACTGCTAATGATTGAGTATAATCACCTATTGGTTGAAAAGTAAGTTGATTATCGTAAGATATTTGGTAGGGACCTTCATTTCCACCGATAATAGAATCGACTGTTACTGTAACGGTTGGTGAGCCTGGTGATGGACATGGTACGATAATGTTTTCGATTGAAACTGTATCTGGCTCACTGATGTAAACCTGAGTAATTGGAGATTGACATCCGCTTCCATCGCTAAAAGAAAATTGATATAATCCAGTTGTTAAACCTGAAATATCCTCAATAGTATTGGTATAAGATCCAGGACCTGTCCAGGCATAATTATATGGTAGCACTCCCCCTGCCGGAGTCATGTCAATAGATGCATTGGTTGAGCCGTTACATAAATTATCTATATATGTATAAGAAGTAGTTAATTTGGCAGGTTGAGTAATTCCAATACTTCCAGAAATCCTACAATTATTGTCATCTGTAACAGTTATAGAGTAAGTTCCAGGGGCTAAGTTTGTTAGGTCCTCGTGATAAGCAATAGTATTTGGACCTGACATCCATTGATAGCTATAAGGGAAAGTACCGCCTGAAACAGACAGGTCGATAGTTCCGTCCTTATATCCATTACAAGTGACATTAGTAGGAATTAAACCTATTGAAAGAGCTGGAGGTTCAGTAATTGTAAATGTTTGGAATGTTGTACAATTTTTAGCATCAGTAACCGTAACAGAATAATTCCCTGCAGCCAACCCAGAAACACCAGTTACATTAACTGGTCCATGAGACCAGGAAATATTATAAGGAGCTACTCCATTTGCAATAACAATATAAGCTTTACCGTCAGCAAACCCATTACATGTAATATCTTTTGAATTCACTGAAAGCTGAAAATCGTTACAAGGAGGTTGGTTAATTAAAACACTATCATTTATTGAGCATGAATTGCTATCAGTAACTGTCAAATAGTAAATTTTTCCACCTACAGCAGAATTTAAGTTTACTGCAGTTTGTGTAGTTTGTCCAGTAGGGGTCCATAAATAAGTATATCCTGGAGTTCCACCTTGCGGATTTGCAGTTGCAGAACCATCATTTCCACCAATACTTGTCACATCAGTGTGTGTAATCACATTGGTAATAATAGGAGGTTGTTGTATTGTTACACCAGCAACATCTACACAACCAACACTATCAGTAACAGTAACTGTATAGTTACCCGCAGGTAAATTTGAAGCATTCTGTGTGTTTTGAACTGGTGTAGAATTCCATGTATATAAATACGGTGGAATTCCTCCTACAGCAACTGATAAGGCACTTCCACTTGATTTTCCATAGCAACTTACATCGGTTGATGTTGCAGTAACATTGAATGCTGAGCAGGATGGTTTGTTTACTACAACGCTAGCACTTACAACACAGCCATTTGCATCGGTTACGGTAACTGAAATAACACCATAGCATAGAGTGCTTGAGGTTGTTAAAGTCGTTTCTAGATTGTCCCAAAGCACACTATAAGGAGCAACACCCCCAGAAATACTTACAGTAGCACTACCATCACATAGTGGATCAGCACTTACATTTATACTTGACATAGTTAATGTGATAGGTGTAGGATCGGTAATGGTAATATTTCCTGAAGCCGAACATCCAAAATTGTCGGTGGCTGTTACACTGTAAGTTCCCGCAGGTGCTGAGATAGAAGAATTAGTTGAACCCGTACTCCAAAAGTAATTAATTGGAGCTGTTCCTCCAGTAGCATTTGCTATAATGGTAGCAGAATCACCAGAACAAATAATTGGACCCGCTGTAGGATTCACAAATACTGTATCAGAAAAGGTGATCGTTACCTGATCACTATCATTAGCACATCCACCCCCAGCTCCAGTACTTGTAAATGTTAATGTTATCGAGCCATTACTTATTTCAGATGCAGTTGGAGTATATGAAGTTAATAAAGAATCTTTAGAAGGATTAAATGTACCATTACCTCCAGTCCATGAACCTCCAGTAGCATATTGAATAGAACCACTTAATAATGCAGTTGGGCTGGTAGCACATAAAGTTTGGTCGGTTCCAGCACTCACTATTGGTGGATTTCCGACAACAACAGGAACTGAAATATAAGCAGAAGGACAAAGTGAAGTATATAAACCATCAGTAACTTCAGCAGTATATGTGCCTGCTGAGGTAGCCATATAAGTATTTGTTGTAGACACTACTGTACTTGCACTATTTTTCCATTGGTAAGAATAATTTCCATCTCCACCAGTAGCTGTAGCTGTCAATAAAACACCTCCTCCTCCAGCACAAAACGAAGCTGGGTTAGGATTAGCTGTTAAATTCAGTTCCCCATATATGTATAACCTAACCGTATCACAAGATGTAAAACTTCCACATGCCGCAGCTTGTGGACTACCACATATTTGATAGTCAATCCATGCTGGTGCAGATAATCCTGGTGAAAAATAAGGGGCGTCACAATTTGTACAACTTAAATATGAGTCGTAAGCACCAAGTGTTGTATTCCCAGTAGATGAGTTAACGGATGTTATATTAATAGCATCCAATCCATAAATGTTTAATGGTAACGAACAGCCTATTCTAGTTGTATCATTAGCAGGGAAAATAGGCTCTGGAATTTGCTTAAAGTAATAAGTATTTTTATTCTTACCAGGTTTATAATATGTTACTTTTAAGTACCCTGAAGGACCTAATGTAACACATGTAGGAGAACCTGCATCAATTAATGAACCACAAGATCCAGGCGTAATCGAATCACCACCGGCTATCACATTGTATTTAGCGGCATCTCCAGGAGGGTTAGCTCCTGAAAAAATATCCACTTCAATCATGGCAACTTGCGGGTGTGCTTTAACATAAAACGAAACGTAGTTTTCATTAGATTGTGGATTTCCACAACACTGTTCTGCTCTTGTAACTTCTGGAGTAATATATGTGCTATCTGGGTTAGAAGATAGGTCTATATTAAAATGAGGAACTCCAGTATTACATTCTGGGAGCTTAGTTATTTGAGCCATCATTACTTGCCCTATAAATAGAAAAGCAAAAAAGACCCAGCTTGTTTTTTTATTATTCATCTTTGTTAGGATTATTTTCTTACAAACAATACAATATACTCCATAGAGTATATATGCAGATGACAAACTTATAATATAGTAAAAGCGATTAAACTGATTTTAATCAGTTATCATTATGATAGTTAACGTTATTTTGGAAAGGGTTCTTTTGCTGGCTTTTGTTTGTTAATATAAAATCAAAGCGAAATGATGTAGATTAACCTCTATTAAGTTAGTCTTTGGGAGTCTTAAATTACTACCGTGTCCTCAACAAATTGTTCTAGTATTTTGAAAAAATTAAGGATATCCTCTTTTTTGTTTTGAGCATTTATGGTTACTAAGCGAATAAACTCATCTTCATTAAATGATCCATAACCAACTAACAATTCAGACTTCTCGTAAAGTGAAGTACATAATTCTCGAGCAGAAATTCCTTTGTAATTAAAACAAATAGAGATAGAATCATCGTAACTGTATACAGTATAATTAGGGTTGTTGCTAATATAATCTCTAGCAACATCTGCTAAATAAAACTGATGATCAACAATTTTTTCTAATCCTTTTGTGCCAACACTTTTCCATAGAGTCCAAAACTTTAATGCATCATTTCTTCTACCACATTGTAATGATGTTTTTCCCAAATTAAAGTCATCATGATCTGTTTGATAAAGATAGCTAGCATCATTAGAAAAACTATCGTATAAGTGTTTCTTTTCTTTTACAACTATAAGAGAACAACTTAGAGGTGTTCCTATCATTTTGTGAGCATTAAAACTAAATGAGTCTGCCTTAACTAACCCTTCTACTAGGTGTTTATATTTTTCACTAAAAATTACAGAGCCACAGTAAGCCCCATCAACATGAAGCCAAACATTATTATCTAAACATATTTGTGAAATATCTTTAATACTATCAAAAGCTCCTAAAACTGTTGTGCCTGCAGTAGCATTAACTAAAATAGGATGAAATCCATTTTCAATATCTTTTTTTATAGAATTGTTAAGTTGTTGAGGATCCATCACACCTTTTTCATTTGATGGAATATACCTTACATTATCTCTTCCAATACCAGCAAAAGCAGCATTTTTTGGGATGCTATAATGAGAATCTTTAGAAGTATAAACGGTCATTTTTTGAGTAACACCTTCATAACGTACTTTTTGGTTAAATGAATCTCTAGCCATTAACATCCCCATAAAGTTTGTCATTGATCCTCCGGGAGCAAAAGTCCCCCCTGAATTTTTATCCCAACCAATAATTTTACACACTTCATCTAAAATTACTTTTTCAACTCCAATTTGAGGGCCCGCTGCTTTATAGGTATACATGCTATTATTTAGCATTACAGCTAGCAAGTCACCCAATACAGCTTTAGAGTTTCTTCCTCCAAAAAGTTGATTGAAAAAAGCAGTAGTAGCAGTTCTAGGAGTTGCTAAGACTAACTCTTCTAATACTTGGTTAAATTTATTTTCGTCAATAGGGTTTTCTGATACTGATAAATCAAGTTCTTGAAATAAATCTGATGAGGGAATATGTTTGGCAACTGGATTGTTTTTTTCGTCTTCTAATAACTTGGTAACTAATTTATTAAATACCTCAATATCTTTCAGCATAAATTGATTAAAATTGATTAAAATTGACTACATTTTTACTTAAAAGCATCAATTTTTAATTGTTTATTGCATGATTTTGCTAAAAAAAGGTGTTTTTAACAAAAACATGATTTGGCTCAAAAATAAGGTTTAAATTGTTAAATTAAGGATGTTATTTTGATATAAATTAAGGATGTTTGTATTGGTGTTAAAATAAAATATTTAATAATTTAAAATATACAAAATTATAGTTTGATTATATGTTAAAAAACAAATTAAGTATTAAATTTTAACTCTTAAGCAGAATATTGAAACAATATTGTTGAATATCTAGTATCATTATACAGAGCTCTCAAACTAGTTTGTTTTTTGTTCATAGAACACACATTATTACTAAATTCAGTAATGAATTTAGGCGGCAAAATATTCGTAACACTTAAAACCTAGAAATCATGAAAGCACTATACACATATATCTTAGCAGTAATATTTTTATTTAATTTAAACATAAAAGCTAATAATTCAGAAATTCCTAAGGGGATTGTTTATCAACTTACAGTTAAAAGTACTGATATAGCAAAATCAAAACAAATAATTGAAGAATATCATTACTTAAGAAAAATAATGACTAAAGGTCATTTTTACTACCAATTTGGAAAATATACCCATTACATTCTTGCAGATTCTATTAAAACAGCGTTAGTAAATGTTGGATGTACAGATGTACAAGTATTAGCGTATAATAATCATAATGAAATTCCTTTAGCAGAAGCAATATCTTTGCAATATAAAGAAGATATGTTACCACAAGTAAGTGGTAAAAAAGTAGCAAAAAGTATTACAACAAAGGAAGTAAACTATTTAATAGAGGTTCAAAAATCAGGCCTTGATCATTATTATTCATTAGCAATTCCAGTATCTGCAATTGAAACTGTTGATAAAATATTAGAAGAAACTGATGATGAGCAAATATTAGAAATTAGTATAGATGATAATCTTTATTCTATAGGGAAATATGCTTCGTTTGAAGAAGTTATTGCTGCACGTAAGCAGTTTATTGAAGATGAAATTTATGATGTTTTTATTATGGCACAAATTACTGATGATAGATTAGAGGGAGAGGACGCCAATAATTTAGCATTAAGTATCCAATCTGTTGTGAACGAATTAGCCGCCAAATAATTCCCCTTAATATCTTTGTGTACCTTTGCCAAATGGCATTGCGTACACA
>JARGOE010000064.1:4241-14781 GCA_029210015.1 Vicingaceae bacterium | reverse complement strand
GCTGAAAAAAGAGCAATGGAATTGTTAGCAAGTTTAGGTGTTGCAGAAAGAGCTTCGCATAAACCTTCTGAATTAAGTGGTGGTGAACAACAACGTGTTGCTGTTTGCCGTGCATTAATGAACAACCCTTCTGTTATTTTAGCTGATGAACCTTCAGGAAATTTAGATTCTGATTCTGCCAAAGAATTACACAACTTGTTTTTTAAGTTACGTGATGAGTTTAACCAAACTTTTGTAATTGTAACGCACAACGAAGAATTGGCAAACATGGCAGATAGAAAACTGACCATGAAAGATGGAGTGATAATTAGCTAATCGAAAAGCTATCAAATCTTTAAGCCATAAAAATAAAGAAAGAATAGTAATTGTAACAATTGCCATTTTGTTAGTTGGTTACATTTTTGTGCTTCCAACAGAATTATTTACCAACCCTACTAGTTCTGTTATTGATGATAATGAAGGAAATTTAATTGGTGCACGCATTGCTGAAGATGGTCAGTGGCGTTTCCCGCATAATGATGCCGTTCCAAAAAAATTTAGAGATTGTATTATTCAGTTTGAAGATAAAAATTTTTACTCCCATCCCGGAATTGATATTGTTTCTACTTGCCGAGCAGCTTATCAAAACATTACTTCTGGTAGAATTGTAAGTGGTGGTTCTACAATCAGCATGCAAGTAATTCGTTTATCTCGCCAAGGACAAGGCCGTACTTTTTTAGAAAAATTTATTGAGCTAATTATGGCTACTCGAATGGAAATTAGCACGCCAAAAGAAAAGATACTTTCTTACTATGCTTCTAATGCTCCTTTTGGTGGAAATGTGGTAGGTATAGATGCTGCTGCTTGGCGTTATTATGGCAGAAACCCTAACAAATTATCTTGGGCAGAAAGTGCCACTTTAGCTGTTTTGCCTAATGCTCCCTCATTAATTTTTCCGGGTAAAAACCATAAAAAACTATTAGCCAAACGAAATCGTTTATTGGATAAACTACAAGCAAAAGGTATTATTGATAAAATGACTTGTGAGATTTCTAAAGAAGAACCTTTACCTCAAAAACCTTTGCGCTTGCCCAACATTGCTCCTCACCTACATAACTTAATTATTAAAGAAAATAAAGGTAAACGTGTAAAAACTACCATTGATAAATACTTACAAGAAAAGACAAATGAGATTATTAAAAACCACCATTTTCAATTAAAATTTAACGAGATACACAATGCTGCAGCCATTATTATTGATGTTGAAACTGGCGATATAGTAACTTATGTAGGGAATACTGCAGGTAGTAAAAAACATGGTAATGATGTAGATGTGATTCAAGCTCCAAGAAGTACAGGGAGTATATTGAAGCCGCTACTTTATGCCTCAATGTTGAGTGATGGTGCAATTTTACCTAAAACATTAATTGATGATATCCCTACAAAAATTGCTGGTTACACTCCAAAAAATTACAATTTAAAATATAGTGGAGTGGTATCTGCCAACAAAGCATTATCTCGTTCTTTAAATGTTCCTATTATTAAAATGTTGCAAGATTATGGCTTACAAAAATTTCATCATCGGCTACAAAAATTGAACCTTAGCACGATAAACAAACCAGCCAACCATTATGGTTTAACCATTATTTTAGGTGGTGCTGAAAGTTCTTTGTGGGATATTACCAATGTATATGCTAATTTTTCTAGAACCTTAAACCACTTTGAGAAATACAATGGCAAATACAACCTCAACGATTATCATCCTCATAACTATTTGACCAACAAAAAACCTTTAGAGGAGAAACTAGAAGCATTTAATAACATTAGTGCTTCATCAATTTATTTAACCTACAAAGCATTAATTGAGGTAAACCGACCAACAGATGATGCCAATTGGAAATACTTTTCTGGCAATCAAAAAATTGCATGGAAAACAGGCACTAGTTTTGGTTTTAGAGATGCTTGGGCTGTTGGTACAACTCCTAAATATGTGGTTGGAGTTTGGGTAGGAAATGCTGATGGAGAAGGAAGACCTGGCTTAACAGGGATTAGTGCAGCTGCTCCTATCCTATTCGATATTTTTGATTTACTACCTAAAGAAAGTTGGTTTAAAATGCCTTATGATGAAATGGAGCAAGTATCTATTTGTAGGAAAAGTGGAATGCGAGCTACAGATATTTGTAAACCAATAGATTCTGTTTTTGTACAGACAAGCGGATTAAAAACCCCACCTTGTAAATACCATCAGTTAATCCATCTAGATCAAAATGGTTTTAGAGTAAATAGTGATTGTGAAGATGTAAACAATATGCAACACAAAGGTTGGTTTGTTTTACCTCCTGTGCAAGAATGGTATTACAAAAGCACCGATCCAACCTACACTAAGCTACCTCCTTTTAGAGCCGATTGCCAAAGCTTTGACACAAAACCATTACAATTGATTTACCCTGAACCAAATGCTAAAATTTACATTCCAATTGAAGTTACGGGTAAAAAAGGGAAAGTAATATTTGAAGCTGCTCATCGTAAACAAAGCACCACATTATTTTGGCATATAGACAACAGTTACATTGGTTCTACTAAAAGCATACATGAAATGGGGTTCAATATCAGTGAAGGGAAACACATCTTAACTTTAGTTGATGAATTAGGTAATTCCATTACGAGGAATTTTACTATAGTTGATAAAGAGGAATAAAAAAAGCAACCTTTAATTAATAAGATTGCTTTTTTAAAATATCATATTTGATTTTACTTCAAATATCTAAAATCGTGATTGTTCTTAATCTTCTGTAAAGATTCATAAATCAACTTAATTACATTCTCTACATCATCTTTATGTACCATTTCTACAGTAGTATGCATGTATCTTAATGGTAAAGAAATTAATGCCGAAGCAACACCTCCAGTTGCATAAGCAAATGCATCTGTATCTGTTCCTGTTGCTCTACTTGCTGCTGCTCTTTGAAAAGGTATCTTATTTTTATCTGCTGCATTAATAATTAACTTTAATAAGTTATTTTGTACAGCAGGGCCATAAGTTAAAACAGGTCCTTTCCCTGCATAATTATCTCCTTGCTCAATTTTCTTAATCATCGGAGTTTGTGTATCATGGCAAACATCTGTAACTATAGCTACATCAGGTTTAATATTTTGAACCATCATTTCAGCTCCACGTAAACCAACCTCTTCTTGTACAGAATTAGTAATGTATAAACCAAAAGGTAATTTTACTTTATTCTCTTTTAATAAACGAGCTACTTCAGCTATCATAAAACCACCGATTCTATTATCTAAAGCACGCCCTACATAATATCTATCATTTAATACTAAAAACTCATCTTCATAAGTAATTACACAACCTACATGAATTCCCATAGCTTCAACTTCCTCTTTAGTAGTTGCTCCACAATCTAAACAAATGTTATCTAGTTTTGGTGCTTCCTCAGTGGCCCCACCTCTTGTATGTATAGCTGGCCATCCAAAAACAGCTTTAACTATTCCTTTATCAGTATGAATATTAACTCTCTTAGAAGGTGCTATTTGATGATCTGACCCACCATTTCTTCTAACATAAATAAAACCTGTATCAGTAATATAATGTACAAACCAAGAAATCTCATCAGCATGAGCTTCTATCACTACTTTGTACTTTGCATTAGGATTGATAATTGCAGCTACACTACCATAAGTATCCACAAAATAATCATCTACATAAGGTTTAATATAATCTAACCATAATTTTTGTCCTTCACTTTCAAAACCTGTTGGAGAAGCATTATTAATATACTTTTCTAAAAATTTTTCTGATTTTGAATTGATTATCGATTTCTTTGCCATGCCTTTTGAATTTTAATTTTAAGATTGATGAAATTAGGCATTTTTGTTAAAAGAAGTACTTTTGAAGCTTATGAAAATTGATAAAAAACAGATTATAAGATGTTTAGAATTAGCTAAACAAGGCATGAGAAATGTTGCTCCCAATCCAATGGTTGGATGTGTAATTACTCATCAAAACATAGTAATTGCTGTTGGTTATCACGAAAAGTATGGAGAAGCTCACGCGGAGGTTAATGCTATTAACTCTGTAATTGATAAATCCTTATTAAAAGAAAGTACACTCTATGTTAATCTTGAGCCTTGTGCTCATACTGGAAAAACACCTCCTTGTTCTGATTTAATTATTAAGCATCATATACCAAACGTAGTTATTGGCTGTATTGATTCTTATTCTGAAGTAGCCGGAAAAGGTGTAGAAAAATTAAAAGCTGCAGGAGTTAATGTAACTGTTGGCGTTTTAGAAGAAAAATCTAAAGACTTAAATAAACGTTTTTTCACTTTTCATAATAAGAAAAGACCATATATTATATTAAAATGGGCAGAAACTAAAGATGGTTTTATTGATTTGGATAGATCTGATCAAACTTTAGATAAAGACAATTGGATAACCACTCCTTACTCTAAAAAGTTAGTACATAAATGGAGAAGTGAAGAACAGGCCATAATGGTTGGTACTAATACCGCTATAAATGATAATCCTAAATTAACTGTTAGAGAAACTGAAGGTAACAATCCTTTGCGTATTGTTTTAGATTTAAATTTAAGATTACCTCAACACTTAAATATTTTCGATGGCTCTACCCCTACATTAGTTTATAATTTTATAAAATCCGAGCAAAATGATAACCTTGAATTTATTAAGATTGATAAAGTAGAAAATTTACTTTCTCAAATTTTAACTGACCTTCACAATCGAAATATTTTATCCATTGTTATAGAAGGTGGTGCTCAATTACTTCAAACATTTATTGATCAAAACCTTTGGGATGAAGCGAAAGTATTTATTGGTGAAAAAGAGTTTAAGTCTGGTTTAAAAGCTCCAAGATTTGATAAAACACCTATAAATAGTTTACAGTTTGATACTGACATTTTAAATACCTATTTAAATGCTTAGCATTGTTTTAACAATTATAGCATTTAACATCTTAATAGTAATTTTTAAGCTTTACGCTAAATTTAACATTGATAACCTTCAGGCATTAATAGTTAATTATTTTGTTGCTGGTCTTTGTGGCTTATATTTTTCAGATATAGAATTTAATCTTTCCTATATTCTTAATGCCCCATGGTTTTATCACGCAGCAATAATAGGAGTCCTTTTTATTACTACTTTCAATTTATATGCTAAAGGCACTCAAAAAGTTGGTATAGCTTTAACTACAGTAGCCAACAAACTTTCATTATTTATTCCTGTGGCAATCGCACTAATAATTTATAAAAATGAACAGGTAACTCTTCTTAAAATAACTGGATTTTTATTAGCTGCTGTTGGAATTTACCTTTCTTCAACTAAGAACAAAAAATTAAGTTTTGATAAAAAATATTTATGGCTAATCATAATCGTTTTTGTTGGACAAGGAATCGCTGATACGATTTTCAATCATGCTCAACAAACTGTGGTAGACGATAATGATAAAGGATTATTCTTTATGTGCTTATTATTAATTGCAGGTATTAGCGGAATATTTATTTTAGCAGGTAAAGCTATTCAACAAAAACCTCAACTTAAATTCAAAAATTTAATTGGAGGTATAGCTTTAGGCATACCCAATTTTGCTTCTTTAATTTTCTTTTTTAATGCTTTAGAAAGTTCGGGATTAGGAGCTTCACAGGTATTTCCAGTTGTAAGTATGGGGGTTGTAGTGCTTTCTGCCTTAGTCGGATTAATTCTTTTTAAAGAAAAATTAAGTAGAGCCAACTGGGTAGGTTTAGGCTTTGCTGTTTTATCTATTTTCATTATTACTTTTTTGTAATAAAACCTATTACAATTTATTTACCTTTGCTTAAACTTTAAGAGTATGAGAATAGTTATTGCCGGTGCTGGAGAAGTAGGTTTCCATTTGGCAAAAATGATGAGCAACGAATCTCAAAACATCTACATTATTGATGATAATGAAGATAGAATAAATTACGTTCAAGCTCATATAGATGTAATTGGTGTTAAGGGCAATGCTAAAAACATTAAAATTTTAAAAGAAGTTAAAGTTGAATCATGTGATTTATTGATAGCAGCAACTTCATCAGAAGAAACAAACCTTCTAGTTTGTATAAACGGTAAAAAATTAGGTGCCAAACGTACTATTGCTAGAATTAGTAACTACGAAGGTATTGATACCGAAATGCGTGAACTTTATAGCGAACTAGGTGTAGACAACATTATTTCTCCTGTAGAACTAGCTTCTCAAGAAATAAAAAGATTAATAGGACAATCAGCTTTTACTAGTGATTATGAATTTGAAAACGGTAAACTTTCAGTTTTTGGAATTGCACTATCAGCCGATTCCCCATTAACCAACAAATCTGTAATTGATACTACCTATCTAAATCCAAATCGTTCATTTAAGCCTATTGCTTTATTAAGAAATGACGATACCATTATGATTCAGGCTGATACGGTTTTATTAGAAAACGATATCGTTTACTTTATATCTACACCAGACAGTATTGAACAAATAACAAAAATTTGTGCTCAAGAATGTTTTGAAATAAAAAACATTATGATTTTAGGTGGAAGTAGAATGGGTGTTTTAACTGCAGAGTTACTTGAAAAAAAATACAATGTTATTCTAATTGAGAAGAACAAAAAGAAAGCTGAAGAAATTGCTGAACACCTAAAGAAAACACTAGTAATCAACACTGATGGAACAGATGTTAATGCTTTAGAAGAAGAAAATATAGAGGATATGGATGCTTTTATTTCTGTAACAGGAAATTCAGAAACAAACATTATCACCTCATTAGTAGCTAAATCTCATGGTGTAAAAAAGACAATTGCTGGTGTTGAAAACATGGAATATATTAATCTTTCTCACAATATTGGTATTGATACGCTAATCAATAAAAAAATGATTGCTGCTGGTAATATCTTTAAATTTATTCGAAAAGGTGAAATAGCAGCAATTGCTAATTTTCATGGTGTTGATGGAGAAATAATTGAATTTAATGTAAAAGCTAATACAAAAATTACTTCTAAACCATTAAGAGATCTTAAAATTCCTTCAACTGCTAATATTTCAGGGGTAATTAGAGACAATGAAGGTTTTATACCTTTTGGTGGGTTCCAATTACAAGGTGGAGATAAAGTTGTTGTTTTTACTAAAACTGATTCTATTCCAGATATTGAAACTTTTTTTAATTCTTAATGCCTAAAAGTTTAATCAATACAAGAGTAATTGGTAGCGTAGTTGGGAACCAAATTATGCTAACAGGTATTTTGATGGCAACAACAATTCCTGTTGCAAGCTATTATAAATCAAATGATTTTTTTCCTCTTATTTATGCTAGTTTAATAACTCTAATTTCTGGTTTTGTTATTACTCGGCTAACCAAAAAAAACAAAAATGATGAAGTAAAAAAACGTGATGGATTTTTAATTGTTGCGGTTGGATGGATTTCAATGACCATATTTGGAAGTTTGCCCTATGTTCTTTCTGGAGCTATTCCAAACTATACTGATGCTTTTTTTGAAACAATTTCAGGGTTAACTACTACTGGAGCAACTATACTGGAAGATATAGAAGTAATGCCAGAAGGAATCCTATTTTGGCGAAGTATGACACAATGGATTGGTGGTATGGGAATTATTGTTTTAACCATAGCCATTCTCCCTCTTTTAGGTGTTGGAGGAATGGAGCTTTTTGCTTCTGAAGCTCCTGGACCAACTAAGGATAAAATACACCCTAGAATAAAAGAAACTGCTAAACGTTTATGGATAATTTATGTATCCTTAACTGCTTTAGAATGTATTTTATTAATGTTTGCAGGTATGGATTTTTATGATGCCATCAACCATTCATTAACTACAATGTCTACAGGTGGTTTCTCAACCAAACAAGCCAGTATAGCACATTATAATACTCCAATAATTCAATACATAATTATAGCATTTATGTTTGTAGCTGGAACCAATTTTACATTACTTTATTTTGGTTGTAAACTTAAATTTAAAAAGTTTTGGCAAAACGATGAATTTAAATGGTATGCTATGGCTGTTGTAGGTTTGACTTCAGTTATCGTTGGTTTCTTATACCTTCACAACTTAGCAAACCCATCTTTTGAAGAAAACTTTAGAGCCGTACTTTTTCAAGTAACTAGTATTATTACTACTACTGGGTATGCTACAACCGATTTTACTTCATGGGGGTCATTTGTAACTTTTCTATTTTTCCTATTATTATTTACAGGAGCAAGTGCTGGTTCTACTAGTGGTGGGATGAAATTAGTCCGTATTGTTTTATTAATGAAAAACGGGTTTTTAGAATTTAAAAGAAGGCTTCATCCGAATGCAGTTGTTCCTGTTCACTTAAATGGCCATGGGGTATCTTCTAAAATTATATATAACCTCTTAGCTTTTGTTTTCTTTTATCTTTTCATGTTTGTACTTGGATCTATTATAATGACTTTTTTAGGAGTAGATTTTGTTGAAGCCATCAGTGCAGTTGCAACAGCAATAAGTAATGTTGGCCCGGGTATTGGCGAACTAGGTCCTTCATATACATTTTATAATTTACCAAGTGCTGCTAAGTGGGTTTTAGCCTTTTTAATGTTGTTAGGTAGATTAGAGTTGTTTACGATTGCTATACTTTTTACTCCATACTTCTGGAAACGAAATTAAACTAGAAATTCAATTAATTTTTAAAATCTTTTGGGTTTCTCGGTTACTTTGAATTACTTTTGGCTCCATGAAACAAACCAAACTACTTTTAGTCTTATTATTAATTTTATTTGCAAACATTTCTTTTTCTCAAGAATATCTTGGCTTAAGACAAAGTAATTATGCTGGAATAATGGGAGTTGATTTAAACCCTGCAAGTATTGCAGATAGCCGTTATAAATTTGATATAATTCTATTTAATTTTTACGGTGGTGTTTATAATAACCATGCTCAATTTAATACTAGAAAAATGCCTCGTTGGTGGATTAATGCTTTTAATCAAGATGATCCTGTAGCTAATGAATGGATGAATAGTGCTGATTCAGAGAAGTTGGTATCTGTAGATTCAACAGATTATTACAAATCAAGGGGAATGGGTCAATTTTTTGAAATTGATAATGGTAACAAAAATCGAAGTGCATTTTTTCAATCAGATGTTTCGCTACTAAACTTCATGGTATCTTTAGGTAGAAAGAGGGCAATTGGTTTTCAAATAAAAAACCGTACAATGATGAATATTGATGCTGCTTCTCCCGAATTAATAAGACTAGCTTCTAACGAATTTGAATTCCAAAATTTATTTAATATTAACGTTCAAGATGAAGACATTAACATTTCTATGAATTCATGGAATGAATATAACTTTAGTTATGCTCAAATATTAAAAGATGGAAATGATCATTTTTTCAAAATTGGAGGAAAACTAAAACTTTTACAAGGGGTCGCTTCTGCTTATTTACATTCAACTGACTTAAATTTCAACATTCAGAATGATACAACTGCAAACTCAATTTCTGGAAACTTTGATTACGGATATTCTGAAAATTTAGGTGGTTATATTGAACCTAATGAAAATTTAGGAACAGCTGAAGAATTTGCTAGTGGAGACATTATGGAATGGGCATCTAAATTAGGATTAGGGTTAGATTTAGGTGTTGTTTACGAATGGCGACCAGATTGGAAAAAATATAAGTATGATATGGATGGTGAAACCGATTTATGGATGCAATATGAAAACAAATACAAATTAAGAGTTGGTGCTGCTATTAATGATATTGGAGGTATGAAATATCAAAAAGGTGGATTAAGTAATAATTTCAACATCAATGTTGGTGTATTTGATTTACAAAAATTTGATGATACTGAAGGACTTCGATCTTTAGATTCTACTTTAAATAACTTTGCTGATTCAGGATGGGTTACATTTAATAACTCTGATGACAGACAATTTTATATGAACCTTCCAACTCATATGAATTTAGATGTAGATTATAACATCTATAAAAAGTTTTACATCAACGCTTACGCAAGAATTAATTTGAAATTTGGGGAGGATGAAAATACAGTACATTATCCTACAAGTGTTGCGTTAACACCAAGATTTGATCATAAAAGATGGGGAGTTTCTTTACCACTATCTTATAATGGAGTTGCAGGTTTTAGAACCGGTTTAGCACTTAGAATTTGGTATTTACACATTGGTACAGGAGATTTAAAACCATTTATTGCACCAAAACATGATATGGATGTTAGAGGAGCTGACATTTTTATTGGAGCTAGAGTTCCTATTCTTTATAAGGCACCTAAAGATAGGGATAAAGATAAAGTATCAGATAAACTAGATGAATGTATTGATATACCAGGAATATGGGCGTTAAGAGGGTGTTCTGATGTTGATAATGATGGTATTTTAGATCAAAATGATAGTTGTGTTACTGATTCAGGTCTAGTTAAATTTCACGGTTGTCCTGATAGAGATGGAGATGACATTATGGATAAAGAAGATGATTGTCCTGACAATGCAGGACTAGCTAAATTTAATGGTTGTCCTGATACAGATAATGATGG
>JARGOE010000064.1:0-4141 GCA_029210015.1 Vicingaceae bacterium | reverse complement strand
AAAAGCAGGAAGACAGAAAAACAGAAGAGTTGAAATGAAAATTGAGTAAGTTATTTAAAGTCTTGCAGCCACTTTAAAGCTTTTTCTTTTGTATTAAATAGTTTAGTTGGAGTTTGAGGGGTGTTAAATTTCATAAAAAAATTTGCAACCATTCTTATTGGCATCGAAGAGCCTGTAACGACTGCTAGTGCCGAAGACATTTCTGACACCTCTTTTCCTCCTGCTAAAGCTCTTGCTTCATCAGAAAACTGCCATACTTCGCTAACATCCACATAAGTTGGGATTTTTTGGCCTTTTTGCAATTCTTTTCTAGCCAATATATTTTCTTCAATGTTTTCAACCTGAACATCTACCCCTTTTTTATATAGACTATATAATATACCCTTTTTTATAATAAAAGTAGCTACTTCAGTTTCTATCTTATTTGATGAATGCATTAACTTCTTTATTGTTTCGGCATCTAATATAATAATATATTATAAAAAAGCCGATGCGTATAATACACATCGGCTTTTAATATAGCTTGAATAATATTTATTCTTTAATAAATCTTGTTTGAGTAACTCCACTCTCAGTTAAAACTGATAAGAAGTACATTCCGTTATTCAATTCAGAAATATCAATAGCTTTAGTTGAAACCGTTTTAACAAGAGCTCCATTTACACTATAAATCTCAATTGATTTAATTACTTCATTAGTTGAAATATTTAAAACATTTGTTGCTGGGTTAGGATAAACAGTAGTTGTAGACCCTTTAATCTCATCAATACTTGTTGCAGCTGAAATATCAACTTCAAAATCTACATCTAATGGATCAACACTAGTACCAGATTGAAAAGCTTCTCCTCCAGCATAACCAGAACCAGCATCAACACTTAAAGTCATATCCATTGCAAATGTATATTGACTAGCATTTGTTACAGCTACATTACCAGTAATTGTAACAGTAATTGGATCACCTATATTAGCTATTGTGATTGCTCCTACTGCTTGAGTATAAATAGGAGTAGTTGCCGTTCCATTTCCTGCATAAATATTTAATGTTCCTGCAGCATTTGTTCCAACAGAAGCTGCTATAACTTCAATTGAACTAATGTTTCCACTACAAGGAGCAGTAAAACTTTGTCCAGCTACATATCCAGTTGTAACTGGAGTAGTAATTAACAAAGAAGAAGCTTCAGTACATTGCGCTGAAGCAGCAATAGAAGCCGTTGATAATAAAATAAAAGATAGTAAATGTTTTTTCATAATTTAAGTTTTTGGTTAATATTAGTGTAAATATAATAAAAAGTTATATCTATAACACTTTATATCCAAACCCTTAATTATAAGTTAATTAAATTCGTTTAACCACAATAATGCTTTATCCATACTGGTAAAATTTTTAGTAGGAACATTGGGTTTGTTAAACTTTATGAAAAAATTAGAAATCATTCTAGT
The DNA here is from genome assembly GCA_029210015.1 of Vicingaceae bacterium. GTDB lineage: Bacteria > Bacteroidota > Bacteroidia > Flavobacteriales_E > Vicingaceae. Next base: position 2,701 of record JARGOE010000064.1, on the reverse strand, counting down.
TCCTAGAGAACTTGATACAAGTGCCATTGCAACACTCATTTTTGCATGCTGATCTTCTGCAGCAATGTCTCTAGCCTCCTTAGAAATATGGAATAATCCTCTCGAATCAACTAAAATTTTCATTGGCTTGCCATTTTGCAAATCAAGTCTTGCTTGCTTACTTTCTAAAATCTCTTTTACATCAACATCTGCACCTTCCTTAAAAACAATATGCAGTACATCATTATCTATATAATGAGTTCCGATTGATGTTTCTATGGAAGAATTTCTATTCATTATTTCTAAAAGTCTCTAACCAAGCAAGGGCCTTTGATTCAGATTTAAATAATTTAGTAGGTATATTAGGTTTATTAAAGTTAATAAAAAAATTACCTACAATATTTGCAGCTAATGATTTTCCAGTCAAAATAGCCATTGCTATATACAAATCAGTCACTTCTTCTCTAGCAGAGTATTCTTTTGCTTCTTCAGATACTTCTGACATCAACCTCATATCAATTAACGCAGGAAGTTTCTTACCTGCTTGCATTTTTTTACGCCCCTCAATTCCTTCTATGGTTACCTCTAAGGTGAAATTAGCATCTTGTTTTGCTCTCATAAAAAGAATGTTATTCTCAATATAATAGCTTGCTGCAGAAGTTTCTATTTTTTCAATTTTACTCATAGCAATTTGTACTAAAAGTACCTTTGGTCGACTAAAATAAGTAATTTATCGAATAAATTTTTAATTTCTGTATTAAGTTTTTTCTTAAAACGGCTTTTTTATTAAAAGGCACATTTTTATCTTGCTATTGCACAAACAAGGCTTTTTAACTAACTTCGCTACGCGAAGAAAATGCAAGGAAATGGAACAAATCGAAAAATACGTACCGAAGAATAAAGTAAGAATAGTAACAGCTGCCAGTCTTTTTGATGGGCACGATGCTGCTATTAATATCATGCGAAGAATTATCCAAGCAACAGGTTGTGAGGTAATTCATTTAGGGCATGATAGAAGTGTTGAAGAAGTGGTAAACTGTGCTATTGAAGAAGATGCAAATGCCATTGCAATGACTTCTTACCAAGGTGGACACGTAGAGTACTTAAAGTACATGTATGATTTGTTGAAGGAGAAAGGCTGTGAACACATCAAAATTTTCGCTGGTGGTGGTGGAACAATCCTTCCTGAAGAAATAAAAGAACTACACGAATACGGAATTACAAGAATTTATCATCCTGATGATGGCCGAGAAATGGGCTTACAAGGTATGATAAACGATATGATACAGTTGTGTGATTTCCCAACAGGTGCTAACCTAAACGGAGAAATTAATCACATTAAAAACAAAGATGTAAAATCAATAGCCAAATTAATTTCTGCTGCAGAAAATTTCCCGGAAGAAAGCAAAGCGGATATTGACAAGGTGCATGATATGGCTGATAAAGTTGCCACTCCAGTCTTAGGAATTACCGGAACTGGTGGAGCTGGAAAGTCTTCTTTGGTAGATGAATTAGTAAGAAGATTTTTGATTGACTTTACAGACAAAACAATTGCCATTGTTTCTGTAGATCCATCTAAACGTAAAACTGGTGGAGCTTTATTGGGCGATAGAATTAGAATGAATTCTATTAAAAACGATAGAGTTTACATGCGTTCATTAGCTACTCGTCAGAGTAACTTAGCATTAAGTAAACATGTTGATGAAGCTTTACAAATTTTAAAAGCTGCTGAATACGATTTAATTATTTTAGAAACTTCGGGTATCGGACAATCGGATACCGAAATTATGGATCACTCTGATGTTTCTTTATATGTTATGACACCTGAGTTTGGTGCAGCTACGCAATTAGAAAAAATTGACATGCTTGATTTTGCTGATGTGGTAGCCCTAAACAAGTTTGATAAGCGTGGTGCTTTAGATGCCATTAGAGATGTAAAAAAACAATACAAACGTAACCACAATGCCTTTGATATGGCTGATGAAGACGTTCCTGTTTATGGAACCATTGCTTCGCAGTTTAACGATCCGGGCATGAACTCATTGTACAAAGTAATTATGGATAAGTTGGTGGAAAAAGCAGATGCTGACCTCCACTCTACTTTTGAGATTACCCAAGAAATGAGTGAGAAAATATTTGTAATTCCTCCAGCAAGAACACGTTATTTATCAGAAATTTCTGAAAACAACAGAGGTTATGACAATTGGGTTAATGAGCAAGTAGCCATAGCTGAAAAATTAGATGCTATTAAAAAAACTATTGCCACTTTAGGTGATGAAGAAGCTGATGTACAAAAAGTATTAGAAGCTCAATTCGATAAGATAAAATTAGATTTCGACCCAAAGAACATGCTGATTATTGAGCAGTGGGAAGAAAAGGTAGCCAAGTATAAAAACCCTGTTTACAAATTTAAAGTTCGTGACAAGCAGCTTTCAATACAAACACATTCTGAAAGTTTATCGCATTTACAAATACCAAAAGTAGCCTTACCAAAATACAAAGGTTGGGGAGATGTATTGCGTTGGAGCTTACAAGAAAATGTACCAGGAGAATTCCCTTACACTGCCGGATTGTTTCCGTTTAAACGTGAAGGCGAAGACCCAACACGTATGTTTGCTGGTGAAGGTGGACCAGAGCGTACTAACAGACGATTCCATTACGTAAGTTTAGGAATGCCTGCAAAGCGTTTAAGTACTGCTTTCGATTCGGTAACACTTTACGG
>JARGOE010000063.1 GCA_029210015.1 Vicingaceae bacterium | reverse complement strand
AGATGGTTAATTGATAAATCATTTGTTACTGCTTCAGAAAAATTAAACCTCGATAAAACAAGGTACCGTTTTTTCAAAAATGCAGTATCCTTAATTATATGGTTAATTGCCATTGGAGGAATCCTTTCGCTTACACCTAAGCTAAAAGCATTAGCATATACGCTTTTTGCTGGAGCTGGTATTTTGGTTGCAGTTATCGGTTTTGCTGCTCAAGCGGCCTTCTCGAATATAATTAGCGGAATTTTTATTGTGATTTTCAAACCTTTTAGAGTTGGAGATATGATAAAAGTTGGAACTCTTGATTATGGTATTGTAGAAGATATTACATTAAGACATACCATAATTAATAATTTTGAAAACAAACGAATTATTGTGCCCAATGCTGTTATAGGGTCAGAAACGATTGTTAATGATAGTATCCAAGACACTAAAGTATGTAAGTTTATTGAAGTTGGAATTAGTTATGACAGTGATGTTGATTTAGCTATAAAAATCATACAAGAAGAAGCTAAAAAGCATTCTAAGTGTATTGATGTTAGGACTCCAAATCAAAAACAAAACGGAGAAAACCAAGTTAACGTTAGATTAATGAACTTTGGTGATTTTAGTGTTAATTTGAGAGCTTATGTTTGGTCAGATGATCCCGAGGCTGTTTATCAAATGCAAAGTGACATAAACAGAGCAATAAAAAAACGTTTTGATAGTGAAGGAATTGAAATACCATTCCCATATAGAACTATAGTCTATAAAAACGATTTACCTTCAAATTCAAAACCTTCAGATAATGAATGATTCAACTAGTCAGTTTCATAAAAAAACCGGAATGCCTCCCGGGACTCTAATTCATGTTGGAAATAGAAAGGAAGATAAAACTCGTATTTCTGTTATTGATTATAACTCAACTAATTTTGAAGAATATACATGTAAAAAAATTGAAGAATCATTCACTTTAAAAGATAGTAAAACAGTTAGTTGGATTAACATTGATGGACTTCATAATGTTGATATGATTGATAGGCTTGGGAAAAATTTCGATTTACATCCTCTTTTACTTGAAGATATATTAAACACACGTCATCGACCTAAAACTGAAGAGTTTGATAACTACACATTTGTAACTCTAAAGATGTTAGGAGTAAGCAAGGATAGGAAATCTATTATCACAGAACAAGTTAGCTTCATTTTAGGTGAAAATTGGCTGATATCATTTCAAGAAAAACAAGGTGATGTTTTTGATATTGTGCGTGAAAGATTAAGAGGAAGTATGGGGAATATTAGAAAATTAGGAGCTGATTATTTACTTTATCGATTAATGGATATTGTAGTAGACAATTACTTTTTTGTAACCGAGCATTTTAGTGATGTAACTGAAGAGTTAGAAGGACAGGTATTAACAGATCCTGAACCAGATATTCTTCAAAGAATTCAACGCTTAAAAAAACAATTAATTGCAATAAGAAAGGCTGTTAATCCACTTCGAGAAGCTGTATCTCTACTTGAAAAAGACACTAAATTATTTAAAGAAGGTACCAAAAGATATTTACGTGATGTTTATGAGCACATTATCCAAGTAAACGACACCATTGAATCTCAAAGAGACAGTTTATCAAGTATAATGGATTTATATCATACAAGTGTAAGTAACAGGATGAATGAAATAATGAAAGTTTTAACTATTATTTCTACCATTTTTATCCCTTTAACATTTATTGCTGGAATATATGGTATGAATTTCGAAATTATTCCTGAGCTAAAATGGAAGTATGGATACCTTGGAGTATGGGGATTAATGATTGTTATTTTTATAGCTATGATTATTTACTTTAAAAAGAAAAAGTGGCTATAATATTTATCTAAATCTTGATTGACTTTTTGTTCCTGCAAAAGGGTTAGGATATACATACCTTAATGAGATTTCAAACCCTCCATTTTTATTTGTTGCATTATTTAATGATGATATATTTACATCATATGTGAACCCAAGCATATAGTTAGCATATTGAAAAAGTAATGATGGAATTACTGCATCGTTCCATCTGTAGTAAAATCCTAAACCTAAAGCCAAACCTTTTTCTCCGGCATACTTGTTTGCATCATTTAATCTATATAAAACATCAGAACCAAACATAGCTTCATTTATTGACCCTTGCTGAGAATAAAATAAATATGGAAGCACTGAAAACTTCTCATTTAAACCAATTATTCCGTTTCCGTGCCAAATATAACGGTAATGTAATTCATCTGGAGTTAATCCCTGAGTTTCAATGTCAGGTTTACTTAAATGATGAAACGAAATACCACTACTCAAGTAAATATCACTTCCAGAAAAATATTTTTCTGTATTCCTAAAAGTCCAAACTAAACCAGTAGTATAATCAGTCGACCCAAAAGAAATCCCATTAAAATCAGGGCTTTCTCCAGTAGCAGCAGCCTCATTATACTGATAACCATCAAATTGATTCCCCCAAGTTAGTTTATCAATATTTGCTGATCGTTGAAAATAACCAGCCTGAACACCTGCTCCTAAAGTATGTTTTGCATTTAAATTTACATGATAAGCTACACTTAAATTTACTTGAGTTGTTTTCATTTCTGAAGCACCAGCCAAATCATTATACACATATAATCCAGCAGCAAAATACCCAAACTTTTTTACTGATGAACTAGGTTTAAAATTCATATCATAACCCGCCATCATAGTAACATAAGGCTCACTAACACTTCCCCATTGAGTCCTATAATTTAATATTCCTCTCATGGTATATTCAGCACCAGCATTCGCAGGATTAACCAACAATGGTGTCATATTCGCTTGAGTTAAATGAATATCTTGAGCATTACAAAACAATGTAAATGCTAAAAAAAGTGACAATATGGAAACCTTAATCTTCATCTACTATTTAAATAATGTAGTATTACCATTCAACTCAACTTCCTCTCCATTTATTAATTTAGCTTGCACAGTAAATGTATAAACCCCAGTATTCAAATTACTTCCTCCATTTGTTCCATCCCAACATCCATCAATCTCATCACTTTCATAAATTAATTCACCCCAACGAGAGTATACTCTAAACAATACTTCTTCTAAACAATTACTATAAACTTTTAAGCAATCATTACTCCCATCTCCATTTGGAGAAAATGCATTTGGCACGAATAGCTCACCACACAAAACATCAACATAAACTGTCACACAACTTTCATTTTCACATCCATCTTCAATTGTCCTAACACAGTAAGTAATTGTTTCATCAGGTGTAGCAATCGGATTAGAACAGGTATCACAAGATAAATTATCTGAAGGAGTCCAGCTATAATTACCACCGCCTCCAGCAGCGAATATTGGAGCGCTTTGTCCTAGTATTATCGTTGTATCATTATAAGCATTAATGGTTGGTAGAGCAATAACATTAACTTGATAAGAAGCTGTATCAGAACAACCCCCTGGATCAGTTACTATAACAGTATATGTAGTTGTGTCATTAGGAGTTACTGTTAAATTTGAAGTAGTATCTGTTGTATTCCATAAGTACGAATTACCGCCAAAAGCAGATAATACAATTGATTCCCCATCACAAACTACACTATCTCCTATTATTGAAGCTAAAGGTTGAGGTAACATGTACACCTGAATTTGAGTTGAGTCTGCACATCCATCTCCATCTACACCAACTACGGTATAAGTAGTATCTCCTATAGGAGCAACATTAATAACAGAAGTATTCGCTCCAGTATTCCATGTATAATTTAGAGCTCCAGTGGCCGTTAAGTTTGTACTTAAACCAGCACATATCGAATCAGTTCCTGTTATATTAAGAACCGGAAGTGCATTAACAGTTACATTATAATTTGCTGAATTTACACAGTTATTACTATCCGTTACCGTAACAGTATAATTAGTATTAGATGAAGGTGAAACAATTATAGAGTCTAAATTTCCACCAACATTCCACGAATAAGTACCTCCTCCAGAAGCTATTAAAACCGTTGAATCTCCAAAACAAATAGTGTCATTACCAGTTACACCAACTACTGGTAAAGGATTGACATAAACAGTGTGTGCAATAGTATCTTTACACCCTCCAATATCTACTATTAAAGTATAAGTAGAATCAACATTAGGAGTAACATTAATATTTGAGATAGTTGCTCCAGTATTCCATAAATAAGTTCCACCTCCTCCACCTATTAAAGAAGCTGGTGTTCCATTACATATAGTATCATTGCCAATTATTGATGCAGTTGGCGCTGTTAATACCTGCACAAAAACACTTGTAGAATCTGAACATCCACTGGCATTTGTAACTATTACAGAGTAAGTTGTATCAACAAGAGGTGATAATGAAACTAAAGCAGTAGTATCTCCGGTATTCCAACTATAAGATCCTCCGCCACTGGCCAACAATGAAGTTGAATTACCTTCGCAAATAATAATATTACCAGTTATTGCTGCAGTTGGTGTTGGATTTACTTGAACGTTTACTTTAATAGAATCAGAACAAGTATTTGCATCTGTTATTACAACAGTATAGTTTGTATCCAAATTTGGAGAAACAACAATTGAATCAAAAACTCCACCGTTACTCCATGCATAAGTACCACCGCCAGTAGCTATTAAAGTTGTACTTTCTCCATCGCAAATAGTATCATCTCCACTTACACTAACAATTGGTAATGAATTTACCGTAATTTCTATACTATCTTCAGCAGAACACCCTATGGTATCAGTAATTAAATAATTTAGCATATAATTTCCAGACACATTTGTATTAAAATTAGGTGTAATGATTCCTGTACTATTTAAGTGAGGCTGTCCTGTACCAGTCCATAAATGAGTGAATGGTGCTGTTCCACCTCCAGGATTACCATTAAGGCTAACCGTTTCGCCAGCACAAACTATAGTATCTGATGCTGTAACATTTGCCGTTGGAGGGGTGTGTACTGTAACATAAACAGATGCTGAAGTAACACTCCCACACACTCCAGTTACATCAACAGTATACAAAGTATTTTGTGTTGGCGTAATAGTTAACGAAGGTTGAGAGCTAACTAATCCCGGAGGGTTAGAACTCCAAGTATAAGTATAGGTGCCTGTCCCTGTTACCTGAGCTGACAAAGTAGCTGTATCACCCAAACAAACTCCTGTTTTTGAGGAAACTGCTTCAACTACTTGTATTCCGCTAGTTGCAGAAATTGTATAGGAGCATATATCCCCAGCAAAACCATCAACAACAATATAATAAGTATTACCAGGTATTAAACCAGTTGCTGTTATCGATTGAGAATTTGTGGTTTCTAAAAATGTTGAGACTGCAGTAAAATTAGTACAGTTTGTTCCACTAAAAATTTGCATCTGCATTCCGTTTCCGTTAGAACAATGGTTAACTTGAACAAAAAGTGTTGCAGTAGTTGCACTAGCTGTAAATTGTAACCAACTATTATTATCTATTTGAACTGGAGAAGGTCCTGTATAACCTTGTCCGAATGGCGCTGTAGGATTTGAATTTGGAATTCCATTTTGTCCAGTCCCTGTCATGTTACTTGGAAAATCTATCGTATAAGCACTACTTGTAATACCTCCATAACCATTTAAATCACATATTTGTTGAGCATTTGCACAATCATCGTTATCAGGTGTAGAAACACAAATACCAAACTGTCCATTAGCATTATTGCCATATTCCCAAACTCTTATGTACATAGTTGACCCAGGCGTTAAACCTGTACGGTATATATGGGGCATCAAAATACCATCACCAGGTTCTCCATCATCATCACACTCTATTAAAACAGGAGATCCACATGGGCCAGCATACAATGCCATTCCTCCATCAGAAAAATCAACTCCTAAAGTATGTATATCTAACTCCCCACTTGGTGGAACTACTACAGAAAACCAAACATCTCCACCAGCATAACCACCTTGAAAAGGGGCCGAACCTCCACAGCCACTTGGTGTAGGAACAGCTGAACCTGTAGAGCCTAGGTTAGTATAAATATCAAAATTACATGAAGGATCAACAACTGGTAATGCATAAGCATTACACGGCAAATTGTTTGTTGGAGGTGCTAAACCTGTGACACAAACATTAAAAGTTGAAGTCCCAGAACCACTACCATAGTGATAGACTCTGAAGAAATAAGTATTTCCATTAATTAAAGACGTATTATTTAATACCTCATCTCCATTTAAACCATTTACATCCTCACATTGTATAGATGCTAAACCAACACAAGTTCCAGAGAACAATTCTATTACAGCATCATAACCTACTGTTGGATCAACTGTAATAGTCATATTAGTACTATTTGCTGTAAATGTGTACCAAACATCATCATCAGCATTACCTCCTACAGAACATGTTGCTATTGATTGTGTAGCATTAGCTGAAGAACCTGCTTGATAGCTACAATTAGTTAAAGTAGGGGAAATAACAGCTGCATTAACACAATCGTCACTCTGACCATAATATAATACTGGTAGTAAACTAAATAATATGGTAAGTATTAAATTTCTCATTATTTAGAAATTGTTTCTTTGGTAAACTTCACTAAGTCAACATTGTTTTCAATTAAAATTGCTTTAATCTTTTCTAGAGAGAGAGAACCGAATTCTCCTCCTTCTTTAACAATTATTTCCATTTGATAATTTAACCAATCCAATTTACAGTTAGATACGTTATCAACTAGTTTTGTTTTAGTAACAACTCCGTCAACTTGAACTTGGTGTTTAATTTTATTTAATTTAAACACATATTTTGTTATTCTTTCTTCAGCGATTTCTTGTGCAGAAATTGAGATAACAGATGCTATTAGAAAAGCGAATAGTAATAATATGTGGCGTTTCATAAGTTATTCGGTTATTAGTTTCCCATTAAGGGGGTGCAAACATATATAAAACACTCTTACAAGTCAAGTTATATTTTAGTAATGTCATTACTTAATAAAGTATGTGGAATAAAGTATATTTGTTTTCGTATTAAAATTATAAGGTTACGGGAGATACTAAAAATATGAAATTCGGAACAAGAGCGATTCATGGTGGTTTGGATTACGATTCAGCCACAGGAGCGATTATGACCCCTATTTATCAAACCTCTACCTATATCCAAGAAGGTGTTGGAAATCATAAGGGTTATGAATACTCAAGAAGCCTTAACCCTACAAGACATGCTTTAGAGAAAAATTTAGCTGCTATTGAAAACGGAAAATATGGAGCTTGTTTTGGCTCTGGATTAGCTGCAATAGACTGCATAATTAAAATGTTAAATCCTGGTGATGAAGTAATTTCTACCAACGATTTGTACGGTGGTTCTTATAGAATTTTCAAAAACATTTTTGAAAAGTATGGTATTAAATTTCATTTTGTTTCTATGGATGATACTTCAGAAATTGAGTCTCATTTAAACGAAAATACAAAGTTGATTTGGGTGGAAACTCCTACCAACCCAATGATGAATATTATAGATATTGAAGCCTGTGCTAAAGTTTCAAGAGCTAATAATGTAATGTTAGCGGTAGACAATACATTTGCTACGCCATATTTACAAAACCCTTTAGACCTAGGTGCTGATATTGTAATGCATTCAGCAACTAAATATTTAGGTGGTCATTCCGATGTTGTTATGGGAGCATTAATCTGCAATGATGATAAAATTGCTGAAGAAATTTATAGAATTCAAAATAGTAGTGGCGCTGTATGTGGCCCTCAAGATGCTTTTTTAGTTTTAAGAGGTATTAAAACGCTTCACCTAAGAGTTCAACGTCATTGTGAAAATGGTAAAGAGATAGCTCACTTTTTAACCAAGCAAAACAAAGTAGACAAAGTATATTGGCCAGGATTTGAATCACAACCAAATCATGAAGTTGCAAAAAAACAAATGCGAGGCTTTGGAGGGATGATATCTTTCACTCTAAAAGGAAATCAAATAGAAGATGCTCACCAAGTTCTTAGTAAAGTCAAAATATTTGCTTTAGCAGAATCTTTAGGTGGTGTTGAATCATTAATTGGACATCCTGTTACAATGACTCATGCTTCTATCCCAAAAAAAGAAAGAGAAGAAATTGGTGTTGTTGATTCTTTAATTCGTTTAAGTGTTGGAATTGAGGATGTTGATGATTTAATTAAAGATTTAGAACAAGCATTAAACTAAAACAAAATGAACTACTTTTTTATTACAGGATCAAGTCAGGGACTTGGTAAATCTCTAACAGAATTATTGCTTGAAGATACGAACAATGTTGTCTACGGTTTTTCAAGAAATCAGACTATTGAACATTCAAACTTCGCTCATCATTCAATTGACTTAAGCGATTTAAAACAAGTGCAAGAATACCAATTCCCAACATTAAAGGATAATGATAAAGTAGTACTTGTTAATAATGCAGGAATTGTTGGTGAAGTTGGCCATATAGGTAGTCTTGACAATCAGAAAATTATAGATTGTTACAACCTTAATTTAATTGCTCCATCTATTATCACTAATAATTTTATTTCTAAATATTCTGAAGTAAAAAAATTAATTATAAATATTAGTTCTGGAGCAGGAAGAACCCCTATTGATGGATGGAATGTTTACTGTGCAACAAAAGCAGGACTAGATATGTTTAGCCAAGTAATAAACGAAGAAGCTACCATTAATAATGATGATTTATCTATCCTGAGCTTAGCTCCAGGAATTATAGATACCGGAATGCAAACTACGATACGTTCATCAAAAAAAGAAGGCTTCTCCAATATTGAGCGATTTATTGAGTATAAAGAAAATGGGGACTTAGCATCTCCTAGCGACACTGCAAAACAAGTTTTACGGTTCATAAAAGAATCAGAATTACAACAAAATGTAATTTGTTCTGTCCGCGATTTGACAAATTAATCTTTTATTTATCCATTCAACCATTAAATAATACCGTTCCTAAAACTAAAAGTTCAATTAAGTTTTATTTCATTAAATTTGTTTCGCATTAATATTTTGCAATTCTACTATATGCAAAATCAACAACTAAACTTATCTATTTAAAATGAAATTATTAAAACTAACTATTTTAGCACTTTCGGCAACACTTTTTGCCTTTAATGCTAATTCACAAAATACCAAGCAAGGAAATTGGTGTAAAATGGATCAAATCATTCAACAGCATATGGCAAACAATCCAAATGCTATGGATGAATTTATGCAACAAAGAGATGCATTTAACAAGAATTCAACTAATAACAAAAAACCATTCACATATATTATTCCTGTAGTAGTTCACAATATTACACACAGTGGCGGCACAGGATATGTATCAAAAGCTACTATTGACGGTGCTATCGACAGATTAAATGTTGATTTCCAAAGAATGAATACAGATACTAATCTTACACGATCATTGTTTAAACCTTATGCTGATGGGATTAATATTGAATTTAGATTAGCGCACAAAGACCCTCAAGGAAATTGTACAGAAGGTATTGTTAGATTAGAACACCCTTCTAGTGCAGATTTCTCAGATGGAAACAAAGGCGTTAGTTATTGGGATAGTAAAAAATACTTTAATATATGGCTGGTTGATTTTATTAATGGGTCTAATCCTCCAAGCTACATTGCTGGATATGCTCAATTCCCTTTCTTAACTTTTGGTGGTGGAATTAATAGTACGTATGGTGTTGTAATAGATGATACTTTTTTTGGACCAAACAACAGAACTTTAACGCATGAACTTGGCCATTGCCTTGGATTATTACATACTTTCCAAGGAAACTGTGGAAGTAATTGTTCAAATTCAGGAGATGGCATGTGTGATACACCGCCAACTTCTGACGGAGGTTTTGGGTGTTCGCCAACAAGTAACACATGTTCAAATGATGCTAATGGACCTGCTCCATACAACTCAAATGTTGTTGATCAATATGAAAACTATATGAGTTATTCTAACTGTCAAAATATGTTTTCTGAAAATCAAGCAGATCAAATGAGATCTGTTCTTAATAGCACAAGTACAACTCAAGGTTTGGCTCAATTGATGACTACTGGAAATCTAGCTTTCACTGGAACTGCTGATCCTTATGGCCCTGTAATTTGTAAGCCTATAGCTGATTTTGACTATAATAAAGACTACGTATGTGAAGGCGATGCAGTTACATTTACAGATCAATCTTACAATGCAACTCCTACAGGTTTTAATTGGACTTTTACTGGTGGAACTCCAGCAACTTCTACAGCTTCTAATCCTTCCATTACCTATAACACTGCAGGTATTTATAGTGTAACACACAGACCATCTACATCTGCAGGCAATGATGTCGTTACTAAAACAAATATTATTACTGTAAGTTCTCTTACTGCAGACTACACTTCTCCTATTGTTGACGGGTTTGAAAGCACAACTCAATTTGGTAACGATTGGATTATTGGTGATAGTGATGATAACTTTAAGTGGGAAAACACTAATTCTATTGCTGCTACTGGATCAAGATCAATTAGGTTGTTGAATTATGCTGCAAGTACGAATGAACAACACATTGATTATGTTGTTTCTCCTTCATACGATTTAAGTACAGCTTCAAATAAAGATGTTACATTTAAAGTTGCTTTTGCTCAAAAAAACACTAGCAATACAGATCGTTTAATGATTTATACATCTACAAATTGCGGAGCAAGCTGGCAATTAAAACTTCCTCTTACTGCTGCTGTATTACCAACTGCCCCAACCCATTCTAACTCATTTGTTCCTACTTCTTCTGAATGGGCTACAAAAACTATGAGCTTATCTAATATTGGAACTTCAACAAATGTTAGACTTAAATTCCAATTTGAATCAGGTGGTGGAAACAATATTTATATTGATGACATCAATATAGGTGGAGCTACAGGAATTAATGACTTATCAAGTATTGCTAGTTTCAATATTTATCCTAACCCTACTAACTCGAGTGCAAAAATATCTTTCAGCCTTTTATCTGATGTTGAGAATTTAAGTATTAAAGTTAAAAATGCTTTAGGACAAGATATTACTCATGTTATAAATGGTCAATCATTTAAAATGGGTAAATACACTTTAAATATAGATGAAGAACAATTATTATCTTCAGGTATTTATTTTATAGAATTTAATGCAGATAATGTCATTAAAACTGAAAAGTTGATTGTTCAATAAACAACACTTAAGATAGATCCTTTTAAAGGAACGACATGAAAAGGCTCGCAAATATTTGTGAGCCTTTTTCATATAATTCCATACAGTTGTCATCTTCAAAAATCCGTTTAGTTTTATTTTATTAAATTTGGTACGCATTAAAATTTTGCAATTTCACTATTTGCAAAAGCAGTAACTAAACTTATATATCTAAAATGAAATTATTTAAACTAACTATTTTAGCGTTATCGACAACATTTTTTGCCTCTAGTGCTAATGCTCAAACAGCCAGACAAGGAAACTGGTGTAAAATGGATCAAATTATTCAACAGCATATGGCTAATAATCCAAATGCTATGAATGAATTCATGCAACAAAGAGATGCTCTCAATAAAAATTCAACAAAAAACAAAAAGCCTTTCACTTATATTATACCTGTAGTAGTTCATAACATTACACATAGTGGAGGTGTTGCATATGTAAGTAAAGCTACAATTGACGCTCAAATCAATAGGTTAAATGATGATTTTCAAAGAATGAATTCAGATACCAATCAAACTAGAACATTATTTAAACCTTTTGCTGATGGTATTAATATTGAATTTAGATTGGCACACAAAGATCCTCAAGGAAATTGTACAGAAGGTATTGTTAGGTTAGAAGATCCTTCAAGTGCTAGCTTCGATGATAATGATAAAAATGTGAGTTATTGGGATAGCAAAAAATACTTTAATATCTGGTTAGTTGATGATATTAATAAATCTATTCCTCAAGGTATTGTTGCTGGTTATGCACAATTCCCATACTTAGCTTTAGGTGGGGGTATTAATAATACTTATGGTGTTGTTATGGACGATAGCTTTTTTGGAGCAAACGAAAGAACCTTAACACATGAAGTAGGTCATTGCTTTGGATTATTACATACATTCCAAGGAAATTGTGGAAGTAATTGTTCATCTTCTGGAGACGGAATGTGTGATACTCCGCCAACTTCTGATGGAGGCTTTGGATGTTCAACTACTAGTAATACATGTTCAAATGATGCTTCTGGACCTTCTCCATATAGCTCAAACGTTGTAGATCAATTTGAAAATTACATGAGTTATTCTAACTGTCAAAATATGTTTTCTGCAGATCAAGTAAGTCAGATGATATCTGTTTTAAATAGTACAAGTACTAATGAAGGGTTAGCTCAATTGATGACAACTGGAAATTTAGCTTTTACTGAAACTGCAGATCCTTATAGTGCAGCAATTTGCGAACCTATAGCTGCTTTTATCTATGATAAAGAATTTATCTGTGAAGGTGGCTCTGTTGCATTTACTGACCAATCATACAATGGAACACCAACTACTTATAACTGGCTTTTTGCTGGAGGAACTCCATCAAGTTCAACCGCTGCAAACCCTACAATTACATACAATACCGCTGGAGTTTACACTGTAACTCACAGACCATCTAATGCAGTAGGTAATGATCTTCTCGTAAAGTCAAACATTATTACTGTAAGCTCACTAACTGCTGATTACAGCTCTCCCCTTGTTGAAGGGTTTGAAAACACTACACAATTTAATAACCAGTGGTGGATTGGAGATAGTGATGATAACTTTGGTTGGGAAAATACAAATACTGTTCATGCTTCAGGTTCAAGATCAATTAGATTATTAAATTATGCAGCAAGTACAAACGTAAAACATATCGACTATGTTATTTCCCCTTCTTACAACTTAAGTACTTCATCAAATAAAAACATGTCGTTTAAAGTAGCTCATGCTAGAAAAGCTAGTAATAATTCCGACATTTTAAGAATATATACATCTACAGACTGTGGTAATAATTGGTCATTAAGACAAACACTTCCTTCAGTATTATTACAAACAGCTCCATTACACTCTAACTCATTTATTCCTACTTCTTCAGAATGGGGATTAGAAGTTATTAGCTTAGCCAGTGTTGGAAATGCTACAAACGTTAGAATTAAATTTGAATTTGAATCAGGTGGTGGAAACAACATTTATATTGATGATATCAATATAGGTGGTGTTACAGGAATTAATGATTTGTCAAGTATTGCTAGTTTTAACATTTATCCAAACCCTACGAACTCAAGTGCTAAAATATCTTTCAGTCTTTTATCAGACGTTGAGAATTTAAGTATTAAAGTAAAAAATGCATTAGGACAAGATATAACTCATGTTATAAATGGTCAATCATTTAAAATGGGTAAATACACATTAAATATTGATGAAGAACAGTTATTATCTTCAGGTATTTACTTTATAGAATTTAATGCAGACAATGTCATTAAAACCGAAAAGTTAATCGTTCAATAATAGCAATTAACACTGATTACTTCTCATTACAGAAGACAAAAAAAGCCTCTCAAATATTTGAGAGGCTTTTTTTAATGAGTTAAATATAAATGTTATAAATTTTTCAATTGACTTCCATCATTCATAAATGCTGGTATACCAGTAATATCCATTCCTGTTATTAATAAATGTATATCATGAGTTCCTTCATATGTAACAACAGACTCTAAATTAGCCATATGACGCATAATTGGATATTCCCCAGTAATACCCATCCCCCCATGCATCTGCCTTGCCTCGCGAGCAATTTTTAATGCCATATCAACATTATTTCGCTTTGCCATAGATATTTGGGCTGAAGTAGCTCTACCCTCTTCTCTTAAAACACCTAAACGCCAAGTTAATAATTGTGCTTTAGTAATTTCAGTAATCATTTCAGCTAACTTTTTTTGAGTTAATTGAAATGATGCAACAGGAACACCAAATTGAATTCTTTCCTTTGTATATCTTAATGCAGAATCGTAACAATCCATTGCTGCCCCAATTGCTCCCCATGCTATACCATATCGAGCGGAATCTAAACATCCTAATGGCGCACCTAAACCAGATTTGTTAGGTAGCAAGTTTTCTTTAGGAACTTTTACATTATCAAAAACCAATTCTCCAGTTATACTAGCTCTCAATGACCACTTATCATGAGTTTCAGGAGTCGTAAACCCTTCCATACCCCTTTCAACTAATAGCCCATGAATTCTTCCTTCTTCATTTTTCGCCCAAACAACAGCTACATCAGCAATAGGTGCATTAGTAATCCACATTTTGGCTCCATTTAAAAGGTAATGGTCACCCATATCCTTATAGTTAGTTACCATCCCACTAGGGTTTGAACCATGGTCTGGCTCAGTTAACCCAAAACATCCCATAAACTCACCAGTAGCCAACTTTGGTAAAAACTTTTGTTTTTGCTCTTCATTACCATATTTCCATATTGGATACATTACTAAAGAGCTTTGAACAGATGAAGTAGAACGAACACCAGAATCACATCTTTCTAACTCTTGCATAATTAAACCATAAGAAATTTGGTCTAATCCAGGACCACCGTATTCTGCTGGAATATAAGGCCCAAAACCTCCAACTTCTGCCAACCCAGGTATTATTTGTTTAGGAAATTCCGCTTTTTGAGCATAATCTTCAATGATTGGAGAAACGTCTTTTTTAATCCAAGCTCTTACAGTATCTCTAATTAATTTGTGTTCTTCTGTTAAAAGCTCATCTAATTGATAATAATCTGGAGCTTGAAATCTATCGTCTGCCATTTTCTTGTTTTATTAATAGGATACAAAAATAAATATAATTGGTTAAGTATAAAACAATAAAGACTCATATAGTTTAATTATTAAACAATATGTTCAAATTAATCTCTTCAAAAAAAAA
>JARGOE010000062.1:14392-15583 GCA_029210015.1 Vicingaceae bacterium | reverse complement strand
AATGATGCTTTTATGTTGGTAGATCACCTTTCTAAAGAAATTAATGATGTAAATCATAAAGCATTAAAACTATTTAAAATGCCTTTAAATGAAATGGCTTTTGAGGATAAGTTTGATAATTTGTTTTTTGATAAAGATTATATAAACACTAACAGAAATGACCTTAGAGAAAAAATTAGTTTAGATGGTTATTATGAAGATGAGGTACTTTTTAAAACTCATACTGGTGAACAGTTTTGGGGACATTTGCTTTTATCGCCTTTTACTACATCAAAAAACAATTACTACTTATTACAAATTAAAGATATAAGCGTAAAGAAAAAGTTTGATCAAAAAATAGCAGAGAATTACGAGAAATTTCGTTTTATATTAGATGGGTTAGAAGAGTTTATTTACTTAATGAGATATTCTGGCGAAGAAAAAGGAACTTTTGAATATATAAACCCGAGTATTGAGAAATTTTACGGAATTAAAAAGGATGAATTTGTTACTCCTGAAATTCAGAAAAAAGTAGCTAGTCGTTATCATCCTGAAGACATAGGTAAAATGTTAGCTAAGAAAAAGGTAATGATAGACTCAAAAGAGAAAACTACTTTTAAATACAGGATGAAACCATTTGGTCAAGACGAATATATTTGGATTGAAGAAATAGTTATTCCAAAATTAGATGCTAATAATAATATTGAAGCTTTGTTGGGAATTTTAAAAGAAGTGAAATCTTAAGATTAGTTGCTCAATTTTTTATAAATACTACAAACTGTATTATTCTATCTTTTTCTTTTCGTTGAAAAGATTGTAACATCTCAAAACTTTCATCTTCGATTAAAACATTAAGATTAACTTTTCCTTCCATCAGACTAAACCATTCATCCCAGATAATTATAGTACCCTTTTCTAATTGATCAGTCAATAAAAAGTCCATATCTCTATGTCTCTTAGAATCAAAATAATCAATATCAAGTGCCATACTTAAATAAGGGTGAGAGAAGTAGGTTGTATTACGTGAATAGCCAGGTAATTCTTTTTTAAGAAATGGAGCAACTTCTTCTTCAATCAATCTGTTTTCTTCAAGAACAAACATATTCTTTTCAAAAACTACACCTTCCGGTCGATATGTAAATGGGTAGTAACAAATAATAACAGTAATTCCAATCAAAATTAAGTAGTTGATTTTTGTGTTTTTAATTCTAT
>JARGOE010000062.1:7965-14292 GCA_029210015.1 Vicingaceae bacterium | reverse complement strand
GTAACACTATCACCAGCATCTCCAGTAGTATTAGTGTTAATCCCAATAAAAAGCAAGGTAACAAAAACTAAAAGAGAAAGAAGAATTTCTATTTTGGCTATTTTTTTCACCGAGTTATTTGGATTTACTTGCGAATCTTTCTAGTCCAATTATTAAAACTAAACCAACAATAGCCATCAATATTGCAAGAATCAAATTGTTTTCTCCTTTAAAATTTGATGGAGAAATATTCTCTTGCATGAAAGGAACAACCTCTCCATGAGAGTTTGTTCTATTAGATAAGGTTTCTTTCCAAGGCCAAATTTTATTTAAAGAGCCTACTAAAAAACCAGTTAAAATCGCAATGGTTAGATCATGATACTTTTTAAACATCCAATTTAATAGTTTGGAAAAAGAAAGTAACCCTGTAATGCAGCCAACGGCAAAAACGCCAATAATTGCTAGCTTAACATCTTTAATAGCTCCTAAAACCATTTCATAAGAACCTAAAAGCAATAAAATAAAACTGCCAGATATGCCAGGTAAAATCATAGCGCATATAGCTATTGCTCCTGATAAAAAGACATACCATAAAGCATTAGGGTTTTCCATAGGAGGAAGTATAGTAATGTAGTAAGCAACACCTGCGCCAACAAGTAGTCCTAGTATTTTAGTCAGCTCCCATTTTTTAATTGTTTTGCCAACTAAATAAATAGAGCTAATAATTAAACCAAAAAAGAAACTCCAAAGTAAGATGCTATGATGTTCTAAAAGATATGTAATTAGTTTTGCTAGTGAAATTATGCTAATTCCTATTCCAAAAAATATGGCAACTAAAAAATTACCATTAATATGATTCCAAAAACTTTTTAAACCTTCTGACTTTAGCTTTTTTAAAGCAGAAAAATTAACGGAGTTGATTGTTTCTAAAAGTTCTTCATAAATACCGGTGATGAATGCAATAGTTCCTCCAGAAACACCGGGAACTACATCAGCTGCACCCATAGCAATTCCTTTAAGTGATAATAGGATGTAATCTTTTAGATTTCGCATTTAAGCTTCAAATGTTTCTTGATATTCTGAAATCCCACCTTTTAATGAGTATAAGTTAGTTAGGTTAGATTTCCTGTTTAGAGCATGAATAATAGCAGCAGATCTTTTACCACTATTGCAACAAAAAACTACTGTTTTGTTAGGGTTAATTTTATCTGTAGAAGATAGTACATTGTCTAGGGGTATATTTTCTCCACCTAAATTGTAATCATCAAATTCATAATCTTCTCTTATATCAATTAATTGAAAATCTTCTTTGCTATCAATTTTAGCTTTCAATTCCTGTACTGTAATGATATTCATTATTACTAACTATTTAAATTTTGAAACAATATCTTCTGGCAAATTATCAAAAAATGTATCACCTCTCAAACCGAGTCTTAAACATTCTAATGGAATAACTTCATTGTGTGCAATGTTACCTAAATTAACATTTGCTCCAAATTGTTTGATAAACCATACTTGTTGAGATTTTTGAGGAGCTTCCCATAAAATGTTTTCTACTTTAACATTAGAAATAATTTTATTGACCAAAGCAACATGTGCTGTACCATTTGGACGGTAAATCCCAACATTACCACTTTCTCTTGCTTCAGCAATTACTTTCCAACTACCAGCAGCTAATTCAGTTTGCATCATAGAAATCCATTTAGCAGGGCTAATAAAAATACCCGCCTCTTTAGATCCAACTTCAGATAGTACTGTGAAGTCTTTAGCTAAAGTGGAGATGTACTCACATTTCTGTTCAGGAGCAAGAACTATTGATCCATCAGAAACCTCACAGCATTCCATTTTAAATTTATCTAAAAGCCTTCTATAATCGTCAAACATTCCTCTAGCAATGAAAGCTTCAAAAAGTGTTCCTCCAAAATATGTCTTTATTTTGGCCTCTTTGTAGAATTCAATTTTCTTAGCTAAATCTTTACTAACATAAGATGTTCCGAAACCAAATTTTACAATATCTGTTAAATGACTTGCTGTATCGATAAAGTTTTCAGTTTGTCTCCAACTTAAACCTTTATCCATCATCATCGTTAAGCCATTTTCTCTTGGCTGTTCATCCCTAAAAGGAATATGTGGTAATTCAAAATTCATTGTTTTTATCAAAATTGTCTAATACATCAACTACCCTAGGAAACTTAATTATTTCAGGGTAGTACTCTATTAAATCTGTTAAAAGTTCTTTTTTATTGGTTAGCATAATAATTAAATTATGTATTGCTTCATCTTGTTTACCATTCATAAGTAAATAAGCAGCTAACCTAGCATAAATTAAATAGTTATTAGGTTGTTTGTCTAAACCTTCATATAAGTACAAAATAGCTTTTTCTATATTTTCATAGTCACGTGTAACTTCAGCAATATCTAACCAAATATCTTCATTCTCTGGGTCTAATTCAACAACCTTATGATAGGCTATAATTGATTCATCAACCATTCCTATTTTAGAAAGTACATCACCATAGATATACCAGTATTCAGAATTTTCATTTTCTAATTCAATCGCTTTTTTTATGTAATACATTGCAGATTGAAATTTACTATCTCCTTCACTAATCACTGCCAATCCTGCCCATGCATCTGCATGAAAAGCATCTAATTTAGTAGCTTTATAATAATTGGTAAGAGCATCTTTATTATTTCCTAGTTTTTCATAACACTCACCAATGTAGTAATAGGTGGTAGCATCAGGTTCTTCATATAAAAATGTTTCTTTGTAAACTTGAATAGCTTTTTCGTATTTGCGCAATAAAGCTAAAGAGTTACCCATGTTAAAATATGCTGAAGCAAAATCTTCTTTAATTGCAATAGTAAACTCATAAGCATCGATAGCTTTTTCATAAAGTTCAGCTCTGTTATAAGCTGTACCTAAATTATACCAAGCTGAGAAACTGTAAGGGTGTTCATCAACAAAGTCCTTAAAGAATTTTATACAGTTTTCTGTATCATTTTTCAGGTTGTAACAAAAAGCTAATTCGTAAATAACAGTTTCGTTATCAGGGTTTTCTGTCAATAGTTTTTTTAAGATCTCAATTGCTTTATCAAACTGATTAAGGTTCTCATACTCAAAAGCAATGTTTATTCTAATGTTAGTTTTTTCATTGTTATCGTTGGTAAGCTTTAAAGCTTTTTGGAAATTTTCAATAGACTTATTATGCTGTCTTAGTTGACTGTGAATTCCAGCTTTTACAGAAAGTATTTCAACATTAAAAGGTTCGGACAATTCTAATAAGTTAAGAATTTCTAAAGCTTTATTTGGTTGATGTATTGCAGCTAAATAATAAGCTTTTTTAAGCTTTAAGGCAGATGATGTTGGGTGTTGGTGTAATGAAATATCAATAGCTTGCTTTGCTTTTGAAGTATCGCTTTTATCTAAATAATGATCAATTACATTTTCAAACTCTTCAACATCAAAAAAGAAACTCTTATTCTGTTTAAGCATAAGCTCAAACTTATTTAAAGAAGCAGTGTAATCACCCTCTTCGTTATATGAATCAAAATTGTCTTCCATTGTCTTATGTAAAGTTAGCTTTTTACGAATACCTGCATCATTTTTTAGTGTTTATTATTAACAAAAAAGTTAACAGTTTTAGTGGTTGTTAATTGTTATTATTAAAACTAAATTTGTTTGCAAAAATTACATTTATGACACTAATAAAATCGATTTCAGGAATTAGGGGAACTATAGGAGGTAAACCAGATGAAGGGTTAAGTCCTTTAGATATAGTGAAGTTTACATCTGCTTATGGAACATGGCTAAAAAGTAAAAACAATGGTAAACTTAAGGTTGTTATTGGGAGGGATGCTAGATTATCTGGAATGATGGTGACAAATATTGTTAGTGGGACTTTACAAGGCTTAGGTATTGATGTTGTTGATTTAGATTTGAGCACAACACCAACAGTTGAAGTAGCTGTGCCAATGGAGAATGCTCAAGGGGGTATAATTTTAACTGCTAGTCATAATCCAAAACAATGGAATGCATTAAAATTGCTAAATGAAAAAGGAGAGTTTATTTCTGCACAAGATGGGGCTGATTTATTAGCAATTGCTGAGGCAAATGCCTTTGATTATGCAGAAGTTGATGATTTAGGAGTGTATAGTAGGGATGATTCGTATTTAGATAAACATATTCAGTCAATTTTAGACTTAGAATTGGTAGATGTTGAGGCGATCAAAAGCAAAAATTTTAAAGTAGCAATAGATTGTGTAAACTCTACAGGAGGAATCTTTTTGCCAGCTTTATTAAAAGCTTTAGGAGTTACTAATATCATAGAATTGTATTGTGAGCCAAATGGAGATTTCCCTCATAACCCAGAGCCTTTGCCTGAAAATTTAACAGAGATTGCGAAACAAGTTGTAGAGCAAAAAGCTGATGTCGGTTTTGTTGTTGATCCAGATGTAGATAGGCTTTGTATGGTTTGCGAGAACGGAGAAATGTTTGGAGAAGAATATACTTTGGTGGCTATTGCAGATTATGTCTTAAAAAATAAATCAGGAAATACAGTTTCAAATCTTTCATCAACAAGAGCATTGAGAGATGTTACTGAAAAACATGGAGGGCAGTATTTTGCAGCAGCAGTTGGTGAAGTGAACGTAGTAAATAAGATGAAAGAAAATAATGCCATTATCGGTGGAGAAGGTAATGGAGGGGTTATTTACCCAGGGTCTCACTATGGTAGAGATGCTTTAGTAGGAATAGCAATGTTTTTATCTCATTTAGCTAAGTCAGATATGAGTTCAGTTTCTCAATTAAGAGCTAGTTATCCGAATTATTTTATTTCTAAAAATAAGATAGAATTAACACCACAAATTGATGTAGATGCCATATTAGTTGATGTTGCTGATAAATATAAAAACGAAGATGTAAATACCATTGATGGTGTAAAGATTGATTTTGCTGATGGGTGGGTTCATTTACGTAAATCTAATACAGAGCCCATTATTAGAGTATACTCTGAAAATAGCTCTATGGAGGCTGCAAACCAATTGGCACAACAGATTATTGATGATGTAAATGGGATGATTTAGAAATCCTATAATAATACAACTTAAACACATTTTATTTTCTTAAAAAGTCATTTATTTGCCAGACTAATTTAAGCAAGGGATGAAAGTATATTTAGATAACGCAGCTACAACACCAATGGATAGAGAGGTGATTGATGCTATTATTCCAATAATGGAATCTGGTTTTGGGAATCCTTCATCAGTGCATGCATTTGGTAGAGGTACTAGAGCTATCATTGAAAAGTCGAGAAAGCAGGTAGCGAAATACATAAATGCAGCTCCAAGTGAAATCGTTTTTACAGGTGGTGGAACAGAAGCTGATAACATGGTGTTGAGGTGTGCTGTCCAAGATTCTGGAGTTACTCATATTATTACTTCTGCTACTGAGCATCATGCTGTTATTGATACTGCTGAGGTTTTAGATGCTGGAAATGATAAGCTAAAATTAAGTTTAGTAAAGCATGATGCTAAAGGTTATATTGATTTAGATAGTTTAATACAACTTTTAGAAGAAAATAAAGACAGAAAAACGCTTGTTTCTTTAATGCATGCTAATAATGAGATAGGTAACAGAATACCTTTAAAAAAGGTTTCTGAAATCTGTAAACAATATGGAGCTGTTTTTCATTCTGATACGGTACAAACTATGTGTCACTATAGTTTTGATGTGCGTGAATTAGGGATAGATTTCTTAACATGTTCGGCACATAAATTTCATGGTCCAAAAGGGATAGGTTTTTTATATGTTAATCAAGATATACAGATTAAACCTATTATTACTGGAGGAGCTCAAGAGCGAAATGTTAGAGCAGGTACAGAAAATATTATTGGAATAGTTGGCTTAACTAAAGCAATGGAAGTTGCTTACCGAGATTTGGAAGCACACCAAAATCATGTTCAAGGGTTAAAAACTTACATGATGGAACAATTAGAAGCAACTATTCCTGGAGTGACTTATAATGGAGATCCTAAAGGAGATAGTTTGTATACTGTATTAAATGTTCAGTTTCCAAATAGTGAAATGGATGAAATGTTGTTGTACAATTTTGATATAGAAGGAATTGCAGTTTCTGGGGGTAGTGCCTGTTCTTCTGGAAGTAATGTTGGTTCTCACGTGTTAAGAAATATAGGGGCTGATATGACTAAACCTTCTATTCGTTTTTCGTTTAGTAAATACAATACCAAAGAAGAAATTGATTACACAATTAGCGTAATTAAAGATTTATTTGCTGTAACTGCTTAAATTAGCAGAATGAAAATCACTTTTTTAGGAACAGGAACTTC
>JARGOE010000062.1:0-7865 GCA_029210015.1 Vicingaceae bacterium | reverse complement strand
AATGCACTACGTAAAACTGACCATATTTCTCATTTTAAACTGTCTGAAGCTATTGATTTATTACAAGAATTAAAGCCTAAAAAAGCGTATTTAACACACATTAGTCACTTATTAGGTAAACATGATGATGAACAAAAAGATATGCCAGATTTTATTGAGATAGCTTGGGATGGATTGGAACTAAATTTATAATATGAAAGGATTATTTACGATAATATTAATTCAATTTGTAGTTGCTGTTTCATTTGCTCAGGTAGAAACTGCAGAGCGAATAGAATTTGAATTGAAAGAAGGCTATGCTTCGCATCAACTTTCAAAGTTTAAGGAAAACGGAATATTATTCTATTCTAAAAGCACTGATAAGAAAGGCAGTATACGTCAATGGAAAATTGAACAATATTCTAATAATTTAAAATTAAAGAATACTGAATTTCTTGAAATCCCTAAAGATCAATTTCTAGATGAAGAATTCTCAAATGAAACAGATTTGTTTTTATATTTTTCTAGTAAAAAAGGAGCATTTACTTTTTATAGAATTAATGCAAAAGCATTAAAAATAACTAAAATAGTTGGAGAGTTACCTTCTAAAGCTAATGTTAATGAAATACATGTGTTGAAAAACATGGTGTATTTTGATGCAACGATGAAACGTTCTCCCATGTTATATACTTTAGATTTAGAATCTGAAAGGCAGAAGTTGATACCAGTAATTGTTTCTGGTTATGATACTAAAGATTTAAGTATTGAGGATGTTCAAGTAATCGAAGATGCAAATGAAGTATTAGTTTATATTAATGCTTTCAATAAAAAAGAGCATGATTTGCATGTTGTTAGATTTGATGAGGATGGTGATAAGAAGGGGAATTTTAATATCACTGAGGGGAAGGATAAAAAGCTTTCATCAATTTCTGCATCATATTTAGGTGATGGTAAATATGTTTATACTGGAACTTACTCTTCAAAAAGTGCATCAACTTCGGAAGGTATTTATATAGCTACTACTAATAATGACGACTTAAAATTTATTAGATTTTATAACTTCTTAGATTTTGATAAGTTTTTAACTTATTTGCCAGAAAAAAAACAAGAAAAAATAGAGAAAAAGAAATCTAGAAAGGCAAGTAAGGGGAAAGAGATGAAAATTAATTACTTGATGGCTTCGCATGACATTATTGAGATGGAAGATAAATACTTGTATGTTGGGGAGGCATTTTATCCTACTTACAGAACTGAAGTTTATACAACTTATGTTAATGGTAGGCCTATGACAAGTACTAGAAGAGTATTTGATGGATATCAATATACTCATGCAGTTGTTGCTGGGTTTAATCCAGATGGTGAAAAGTTATGGGATAACACTTTTGAAATGTGGCCATCATACAAGCCTTTCTTTAAAAAGAAGTTCATTACTAGTTCAGTTCAAAATGATAAAAAATTAGACTTATTGTTTTCAAGTGGATCCGATATAAAATTTAAAACCTTCCATTCTAATGGGGAGGTTGCAGAAGAAGAGGATTTTTCTTTTATCGATACTGGAAATGAGGCTGATAAAGTGAAAGGTACTTATTCTAATATGGAACATTGGTATGATAAGTACTTTATTGCTCATGGACAGCAAAAAATAAAAAATAAGGAAGAAAAAGGAGCAGATAGAAAAAGAAGAGTTTACTTTATAAATAAAGTGGCATATAGATAAACATAAAAAAGGAGAGTTCAGCTCTCCTTTTTTTATTATGTTTAATTTTTTATTAAGTTACTCAGCTGGAGAACTCATAAATTTTGCTTCTTCTATTTGTTTTTCTAATGTCCAATTGTCTGTATTGGTAGTTAATAACCAAACTTCATTTTGTTTTCTAAAAATTTGAACATGAACTCCATAAGAATTTTCAAAAGCTTCTTCAACATCACTAACTAACATATCTTTAGTAATTGTTAAATCACCTTCGTTATGAATTGTTCTAATTTCACCTAATTTTTTTGATGCTTCTATCATGTCTTTTTTTGCAGAAGTTTCACCGGGCTTATGAGCTTTTGTAAAAAACTCTATTTTAATATACTCAAATGCATCTACAAATTCTTTCTGTATTTCTGCAATTGTTTTGGAATCGTCTATGTGTAATTTCATTTTTTTTATTGTTTAGTTATAAGCAAATATCACTATAGTTCATTAGTATTGTTATGATTAAAGTCAGTTTAATCAGAATGTTAATTAAACCTTTTCATTAACATTCCTAAATACAAACTCTCCGTCAAATTGGTCTAATAAAATACTACTATCAGCTTTTACATCACCAGCTAGTATTTCTTTACTCAATTGGTTTAGTATATTCTTTTGTAACACTCTTTTAACTGGTCTTGCGCCAAATTGTGGATCGTAACCTAATATTGCTATTTGATCAACAGCCTCTTTAGTATATTCTAAGTTAATATCATTTTTAGTTAACATTTTAGCTAATCCTTTTAGTTGTATTTCTACAATTTGGTGGATGTCACTTTTCGTTAACGGTGTAAACATTATTGTTTCATCAATACGGTTTAGTAACTCTGGTCGCATTGTTTTCTTTAGTAAACCAAACACTTCAATTTTGGTTTTTTCAATAATACTATCTCTATCAATTTCACCTAAGTCTTCAAAACTTTCTTGTATAATGTGCGAACCAATGTTAGAAGTCATAATAATAATGGTGTTTTTAAAGTTTACCATTCTTCCTTTGTTATCAGTTAAACGTCCATCATCTAAAACTTGTAGTAAGATGTTAAACACATCAGGATGCGCTTTTTCAATCTCATCTAATAAAATTACTGAGTAAGGTTTTCTTCTAACAGCTTCAGTTAATTGTCCACCTTCATCATAACCAACATATCCCGGAGGAGCACCCAGTAACCTAGAAACAGAATGTTTCTCTTGGTACTCACTCATATCTATTCTAGTCATGGAGTTTTCATCGTTAAACAAAAACTCACTTAATGCTTTGGCTAATTCGGTTTTACCAACTCCAGTTGTTCCTAAAAAGATAAATGAACCAATTGGTCGTTTTTCATCTTGCAGGCCTGCACGGCTTCTTCTAACCGCATCTGCAACAGCACTAATCGCTTCTTCTTGTCCAACTACTCTTTTATGTAATTCATCCTCTAACCTTAATAGTTTCTCACGTTCACTTTCTATCATTTTAGAAACCGGTATGCCTGTCCATTTAGAAATTACTTCAGCTATTTCTTCAGTAGTTACTTCTTCCTTTATCATTTTAGAAGTAGCTTGAATGACCAAAAGTTCAGCTTTAAACTCTTCTAATCGTTCTTCAGCTTCTTTGGTTTTTCCGTAACGGATTTCAGCAACTTTTCCAAAATCTCCAGCACGTTCAGCTTGATCGGCTTCATACTTTAAGTTTTCAATATCTTCTTTGGCCTTTTGAATTCCTTCAACCACATCTTTTTCTGCTTGCCACTTAGCACTTAAGCTATTTTTATCTTCGTTGAGGTTGGCTAACTCTTCTTTTATTTTAGCTAATTTCTTAGTGTCTTTCTCACGTTTAATGGCTTCACGCTCAATTTCTAATTGCATTATTTTACGTTCTATCTCATCTAAAGCTTCTGGTTTAGAGTTAATTTCCATACGTAATTTAGAAGCTGCTTCATCAATTAAATCAATAGCTTTATCTGGTAAAAAACGATCAGAAATATATCGTTGAGATAACTCTACTGCAGATATGATTGCAGAATCTTTAATCTGTACTTTATGGTGATTTTCGTATTTTTCTTTAATGCCTCTTAGTATAGAAATGGCATCTTCAGTAGTTGGTTCATCTATCAATACTTTTTGAAAACGTCTTTCCAATGCTTTGTCTTTCTCAAAGTACTTTTGATATTCATTTAAGGTAGTTGCACCAATTGCTTTTAATTCTCCTCGAGCTAAAGCAGGTTTTAGAATGTTTGCAGCATCCATTGCACCATCTCCACCACCAGCACCAACTAACGTGTGTATCTCATCTATAAAGAGTACTATATCTCCTTCTGCATTAGTCACCTCTTTAACGACAGCTTTTAACCGTTCTTCAAACTCACCTTTGTATTTTGCTCCAGCAATTAATGATCCCATATCTAAAGAAAAAATTTGCTTGTTCTTTAAATTTTCAGGAACATCACCTGCAATAATTCTGTGTGCTAAACCTTCAGCAATAGCTGTTTTACCAACTCCTGGTTCACCAATCAAAATAGGATTGTTTTTAGTTCTTCGAGATAAGATTTGAAGTACTCTTCTTATTTCTTCATCTCGACCAATTACTGGGTCTAGTTTATTTTCTTTAGCTAGCTCATTTAAGTTTTTAGCATATTTTTTTAGTGCATTATATTGTTCTTCTTGGCTTTGAGAAGTAACATTTTCGCCTTTACGCAATTCTTTAATGGCTGCTTTTAATTCTTTTTCTTTTACTCCGCTATCTTTTAATAATTGAGCAATGGTATCACCAGAATCTAATAAACCAATTAGTAAATGCTCAATCGTTACATATTCATCATTAAATTCTTTTAATAATATTGATGATTTTTGTAATGCTTTTTGTCCATTAGGAGATAAATGCTGATTTCCTCCTGTTACTTTAGGATAACCTTCAACTACCTTATCTAATGCTAACTTTAAGTTATTTATATTAATGCCTAGCTTCTGTAAGATAAAAGGGGTAACGTTTTCGTCAACCTCTAATATTCCTTTTAAAATGTGTCCGGTCTCAATTGCTTGTTGTCCTAAACCCGTAGCAATCTGCTGAGCTTGTTGAATCGCCTCTTGCGATTTTATAGTGAAATTATTTAAGTTCATAATGTATCAATTTTAGTTCGAAATACATTCGTCAAATTATAGTCCAAAGCATTTTAGCAGAAATTATGTCAGAAAAAAGCAAAATTTTATGTTAAATTGACAGTCTTAATATGCTTTTACATTTTATCGGATAAGAATTGATAACTTAGCAGTTCATTAAAAAACAAAAATCAAATGTCAGATTATCAACAAATGGATATGCCAGAATTCCCGAAGAATGGAAAAAAAGTTATACTGAGCGTAATTATTGGAATTATATTAATTGTAACAATATGGAAAAGCTCACTTACAATTGGAGCAGGTGAAGGTGGAGTTCTATTTAAAACATTTGGAGGAGGAGTATCTACTGAAAAAACTTATTCAGAAGGGTTTCATATAATTGCTCCTTGGAATAAAATGGTAATATATAAAACAAGGCAACAGAAAATTTCAGAAAGTATGTCTGTACTTTCTTCTAATGGTCTTGGTATTGATGTAGATTTAGATTTGCAATTTCAGCCTATTCATAAAAGATTACCTAGCTTGTATCAAGAGAAAGGTATTGAATATATTACTGATGTTGTGATACCAGCGATTCGCTCAGCTACAAGGGAAGTAATTGGAAGATATACTCCAGAAGAAATATACGCATCTAAAAGACAAGTTATTCAAGATGAAATTTTCAAAGAGACTAAAACAGAATTAGAAAAACAATTTGTGAAAGTTAATAATGTTTTAGTGAGGGATATTGGACTTCCTGCTAAAATTAAAAATGCTATTGAAAGTAAACTTGAGCAAGAACAACAGTCGTTAGAGTATAAATTTAAATTAGAAAAAGCTCAAAAAGAAGCCGAAAAAGTTAAAATTGAAGCACAAGGTAAAGCAGATGCAAACAGAATATTAAATGCTTCTTTAACTCCCAATATCCTAAGAGAGAAAGGTATTGAAGCTACTTTAGAATTGGCTAAATCTGGTAACTCTAAGGTTGTGGTTATTGGCGGAAGTGATGGAATGCCTTTGATATTAGGTAATCAGTAGTTTTTAGCTATCTAAAATAAATTTGAAGGCAAAGGCTCCATAGAAAGAGTTAAAACTTGTGTTTCTGTCGTATTTGTTAAGTTGAAAATCAATACTCTTCAATTTAGCTATCCAAATATTTCGCTTTAAGTCAAGATCTGTGTAGGATATTCCTAACCCAAATTGATTAGAGTTAAATTTAGATAAATCATAATCTGAAGTATAAAATTCCTCTGTTGATAGGTGTTGATTATAAGGGGCAAAATAATCTGCTGCTGTTTGATTATAGTATCTATAAGAAGGGATTAATGTGATTTTTCCAGCTATTTTAATAGGTAGTTCTGCAATTCCAGTATGTGATTTAATTCCCCAATTATCTTCATAATATCGATATTGACTTCTTAACACAAATACTCTATTTAAGTAGATATTGAATCTTATACCACCAGCCATTTTAATTCTACTATCAGGAAGTGTTTCTATTGCATCAGCTATGTGATAACCATCAATATAAGAATTGCCATAGTCTTGAAAATGAATTCTATGAAAGGGAGTAGAAAGTAATCCCTTTTGCATTACAATGTCATAGACTAATGAAAATTGTGCTCTTTTAGATAGTATTTGAGAAAACCCTAGACTTATAGAATATGAGTTTCTTCCTTTACTTTTATATGGGGAGAAAATTGGGAAGTAATTCGTATCCCCTGTAATAGTATAGTTATTTATATTAAAATTATCTTCATCATCTTCTACATTAACTGTTCCGTCATCTTCAACTTTAGATTTAGATTTTCCAGATCTTAATTCTATTGGGTATACAGTATTCCATTTATCCAAGTAAACATTTCCATGAATATTAAACTCAGTATTTTTCTCATTAAATAACCAAGCTCTTCCGCCACCAAAACCAACAGAAAAATAGTCGTACTCTGTAGAGACTGAAAGCTTACTTGACCATATTTTATTTCTATCATCTGAGCTATGGCTATAAATACCTGTTAAATTTCCCCATACATCAGCTGAAGAAGCTCCAGATGATGCTTGAAAAGCATCTGGTTTGTCAGAATCAAAAGGATTAATATTGCTTGAAGATGCAGATGTGTATGCTGAAATACCTGCATCAATAGTTAAAACATCATCATCATTCATTGGTATAGAAACAACAAAAGTAGGAGTAGCATCCAATAGCTGTTCACTTCCAGTACCTCCATTTGTTGCAGCATTTTCTCCATCTTGAGAGTAGAGGCTTAAAAGGAAACTAATTTCAGCACTCTCCAAAACACGTTTTTTATATGTAGAATCATTAATTATAGAATCATTAATAACTGTAAATTGAGCATTACTAGTTATACTAATTAGTAAAACAATAATGATAAATATGATATGTTTAAGGGTTAATTGCATCCGCAACCTCCTCCTGTTTTACCTCCATTTCCACCAGATGCTGCTTCTCTATATGAATGAATGTTTGTTTTAAAACGATCAATCTTTTTTGACTCTAAAGCCATATCAGGATCATTTATGTATACTTTTTCGTATTCCTTTACAACAGTGCAAGAGGTTAAAACAATTAATATACTTAATACTATTATTGCCTTTTTCATAAGTTCTCTATTTGTATATTTTTTGATGTAAATACCTTTCCTTTATCATTAATAATTATGCATTCTACATTTGGCATTTGGTTAATTCTATCTATACCAACTTCTTTCCCCATAACAAAGAGTGAAGTAGCTAATGCATCAGCTAGTTCCGCAATGTTTGAAAAAATACTAACGCTAATAATTCCAGAGGTTGGGTAGCCAGTTCTTGGGTCAATAATATGTGAATATCGTCTCCCTGAAAATGTGACAAATTTCTCGTAATTACCTGAGGTGACTACTGCCTGGTTTTTTATTGGTAATGTTGCAAAAACTTTAGTTTTATTTAAAGGGTTAACTATTCCAATTGTCCATTCATTTCCATTTGGCTGTTTCCCCCATGCGTTTATATCTCCAGAAGCATTGATGATTCCAGATTTAACTCCATTTTTAACTAATTGTTCCTTTGCCTTATC
>JARGOE010000061.1 GCA_029210015.1 Vicingaceae bacterium | reverse complement strand
AATCCTGAACAAAAGTTGCTCTTTCTTTCATTAAACCACAAACACCTGCTAAAAATGAATCATCAGCATAAGTATAACCTTTTTCTTCTACCAAAGGTTTTACCAATTGAGCCAACTCTTCATTTGATTTAGCTCTTAAATATTGTTCGTTAAACCATTTAGTTTTATCAGGATCAAATTTAGCACCTGATTTACCAACTCTTTCTAAACTAAACGCTTCTACTAATTCTTCTAAAGAAAAAATTTCTTGAGGAGTACCTGGGTTCCATCCTAAAAAAGCTAACATATTAATATGTGCTTCTGCAAAATATCCACTCTCTCTATAACCTGAAGAAATTTCACCTTCAGGCGAAGTCCATTGAATTGGGAAAACTGGAAAACCTAAACGATCACCATCACGCTTACTTAATTTACCATGTCCATCAGGTTTTAATAATAAAGGCAAGTGAGCAAATTGAGGCATCACATCTTCCCAACCTAAAAAGCGGTACAATAAAACGTGTAATGGTCCTGATGGTAACCATTCTTCACCTCTAATTACATGTGTAATTTTCATCATGTAATCATCTACCACATTTGCCATGTGATAAGTAGGCATTCCATCAGATTTGAATAGAACTTTATCATCTAAATTAGCTGAATGAACTACCACCCAACCTCTAATAATATCTTGAAATTTAACCTCTTCGTTACGAGGAATTTTAACTCTTACCACAAAAGGATCTCCTGCATCTAAACGCTTTTGCACTTCCTCTGCAGATAAGGTTAAAGAGTTTTTCATTGAGTTACGAGAATTTGCGTTATACTGCGGTGCAGCAACACCTGCAGCTTTTAAATTCTCACGCATTTGATCCAATTCCTCAGGAGTATCAAATGCATAGTAAGCATCTCCTGATTCTAGTAATTGATCAACATACTTCTTATAAATTCCAGCTTCTTTTCGTTCTGACTGACGATAAGGCCCTAAATCTCCTCCAACACCAACACCTTCATCAGGAGTAATTCCACACCAATTTAATGCTTCAGCAATATAATCTTCAGCTCCTTTAACGTAACGTGTTTGGTCAGTATCTTCTATTCTTAATAAAAAATCACCTCCGTGTTTTTTAGCAAACAAATAATTGTATAATGCTGTACGCACACCACCGATATGTAATGGCCCTGTTGGACTAGGTGCAAATCTTACTCTTACTTTTCTTTCCATGTTAATTTTATAAGGCTGCAAAGATAGTGATTCAATGATAATAAAAAAGCCCTCAGAACGATTTCAGAGGGCTTTTATTATATATCTAAAATATTTATTTATTTATGACTATTCGTTGAGTATAAACTCTCTCGCCC
This sequence comes from Vicingaceae bacterium, assembly GCA_029210015.1. Lineage (GTDB taxonomy): Bacteria > Bacteroidota > Bacteroidia > Flavobacteriales_E > Vicingaceae. Next base: position 14,822 of record JARGOE010000061.1, on the reverse strand, counting down.
TGAATAGCTAATGATACGAAATAAACGCCAGAAACTAAACCTTCAGTTGTCATTTTAACTTTAGATTCATTTTGAATTTGCTTACTAAGTATTATTTTGCCTACTACATCACTAACAATAATTTCTCCTCCTAAATATTTATTTGGAATATTTACATTAAAATATGTTTTTGCAGGTATAGGATAAACAGATACAGTTTTTGCTCCAATTTCTTCTTCTAAAGCTAAGGCAAAATTAACATGAACTAAGCTAGAATCTGTATCCATACAATTAAGTGTATACCCATAATAATTAGCTGTTAACTTAGTATTATAATCTCCTGGATTTGCAAATACATAAGAAGTATCAAAAGGATTGTAAGTTCCAGAGCCATCATCAAAATCCCATGTATAAAGAGGATTTGTTGACGTGTTATATAAGTTAAACATAGCATCTGTTATATGAATTGAAGTGTTTGTAAACACAACTGTATCATTTGGGTAAATTGTATCTTGGTCAGTCGTATAAGAAGATATGATAGTATCTTCAATAATTGGATGCATCAAGAAATCAATATTCCAGCCAAAAACTTCTATATTATTATTAAACCAATTACTCCCATTCGCTGATAAAAAATCAGGAGATAACACACATGATAAATCTTCATTATTTCCATCTCCTACAGTACATATTGTACCGTTCCAAGCACAAATATTAGTTGTATAAAAAATAGTATCAGTAATTGCATTAAATGAGCCCATCTCTATAGCTATCGCAAAAGAATCAGAAACAGCAATTGGGGAAGAAAACATTAATACCTGCTCATTAAACCCAACATCAGCAACTTGAACAGTAGCTGAATCAATAACCGAAGTAGGATAATTTTGAGAATCAATATTATAAATTTTTATTTTAGCCAATACAGAATTAAAGTTACCTGGTACTCCATCAAAATCTAACAATAAATAGGCACCTATGCCATGTACCGAACCAGTACCTGAATAATGAAAAGCTTGAGAAATGCCGGTCTGTAGAGCTGTATTATTTGTCAATGAACCAGTCTCGGGTGATCCTGAAAGCTTAGACTGAGGATATCTGATGGAATCTATACAATTCGTAGATTTATTTAAAACATTTTTTTTTAAATCCGAATATGGGTTAATCACATTCCCTTGGTTCTTAAGTTTATTTACCTGTGCTTTCGAAACAATAACAACAGATATTAATAATATCAAAGTAAAGTATATTTTTTTCATTAGCTGATTTTCAGTTCAACATTAATACGGGTAACAACCCTATTTAGTTTCAATTGATTCTTCAGTTTCAAATTCAACCTTTTGCTCATCTTTGTTAAAGAACCTTTTATTAAACATAAAAATAAGAGCTATACCAATTGATATTGCAGCATCAGCAACATTGAATACTGGTCGGAAAAACAAAAAATGTTCGCCACCCCAAATTGGCATCCATTCTGGAAAATTTCCTTCAAATAATGGAAACCAAAACATATCGACAACTCTTCCATGTAAAAACGAAGCATATCCACCTTCAGCAGGCATAAAAGAAGCAATTTGATTAAAACTTTCATTAAAAATCAACCCATAAAAAGCACTATCAATTATATTACCAATAGCACCTGCAAAAATTAATGCTACACATATTTTAAATCCTTTATGAGCATCTTTAGCTAGTTTAAATAGATAATAACCTATTCCAAAAACAGCAATAATTCTAAATAGACTTAAAGCCAATTTACCCCAATCTCCTCCGAACTCCATTCCAAAAGCCATCCCTGGGTTTTCAACAAAATGAATATAAAACCAATTGCCTAAAACAGGAAATTCATCTCCTAAATGCATATGTGTTTTAATCCAAATCTTTGACCATTGGTCAATTAATAAAATTAAAAACGTAACGGATAGTGGGTGAGAAAGTGTAGTTAAAAATTTCTTCATTTTATATAAAAATCGCTCCAAGAAAACTTGAAGCGATTTAGTTATTATTTATATTAAACTATTGAGCGTTTTTTGCTTCAATACTTAATGTTGCATGAGGAACTGCCATTAATCTTTCTTTACGAATTAATTTGCCAGTTTCTCTACAAACACCATATGATTTATTAGAAATACGAATCAATGCATTTTCTAAAGACCTAATAAATTTTTCTTGACGGCCAGCTAATTGGGCCACCTCTTCTCTAGAAAGAGTTGCTGCACCTTCCTCCATCATTTTAAATGAATGAGAAGTATCATCAGTTCCATTATCATCTTTATGTGACAAAGAAGCTCTTAAATCTGTTAAATCTGCTGTAGCCGCTTCTAGTTTTTTTTCGATTAAAGCCTTGAATTCCGCTAAATCTTTGTCTGAATATCTTACGTCTGCCATATCCTTTGATTTTTTAATTTAATTTTTCTAATGAAATTAGAGTAGTAACATCATTGTCAAATTCTACTGAAATTCCTTCATTTTGTTTCAATTCCTCTACTAAATCAAGTTGCCCTGCTAAAGTTTCCGAGCAAATATAATCTTTATTATTATTCACCGCGTTATTTATTTCGCTATGCGATAAAATTTTCAAATGAATTTTATCTGTCACTTCTAAACCACTGTCTTTACGCAAGTTCTGTATTCTATTTACAAACTCACGTGCTATTCCTTCTTCTTTTAATTCTTCATTTAAAGTAATATCTAATGCAACAGTAACTCCTTTTTCAGTAGCTACTAACCAACCAGGAATATCTTGAGTAGAAATTTCTACATCATTACTATCCAAAATAACTTCTTGTCCATCAATCGTTAACGTTGCACCATTATTTTTCTCAAAATCATTGATTATATCTTGATCAAACTGATTAACAACAGCTGCAATTTGCTTCATTATTTTACCATACTTAGGTCCCAAAGTTTTAAAATTAGGCTTAATGCTCTTCACTAAAACACCAGCCGTGTCTTCTAAATATTCTAATTCTTTTACATTAACTTCTGATAATATTAATTGTTCTACATCATGCAACTGACGCTTAAATGTTTCATCTAAAATAGGAACCATTATTTTTTGTAGTGGCTGACGCACTTTAATACTTTCCTTCTTACGTAAACTTAACACCATAGAAGAAACTTGTTGAGCTATTTCCATTCGCTGCTCTAAATCATTATCAATAGCACTTTCATTTACTTTAGGAAAGTCAGATAGATGTATTGAAGTAGTATTTCCTTTACCTGATACGGCAACTAAATCACTATATAACTTATCCATATAAAATGGAGCTATTGGTGATGATAGTTGAGCAACAACTTCCAGACATTTATATAAGGTTTGGTAAGCCGATATTTTATCTTCAGAATACTCTCCTTTCCAAAAACGTCTTCTACATAGCCTAACGTACCAATTACTTAAATGGTCATTTACAAAATCTTGTATAGCTCTTCCTGCCTTAGTTGGTTCGTAAGCTTCAAAACAAGTGTCCACTTCTTTTATTAAAGAATTTAATTTAGAAATAATCCAACGATCAATTTCAGGTCTTTTTTCTATTGCTATATCTTCTTCAGCATAACTAAAATTATCTATGTTAGCATACATTGCAAAAAAACCATAAGTATTGTAGAGTGTTCCAAAAAACTTACGTTGTATTTCTGTTATTCCGTCTAAATCGAACTTTAAATTATCCCAAGGCTGAGCATTAGTAATCATATACCATCTTGTAGCATCAGCACCATACTTACTTAAAGTTTCAAATGGATCAGCAGCATTACCCAAACGCTTACTCATTTTTTGACCATTCTTATCTAACACTAATCCATTAGACACCACATTTTTATAAGCTACAGAATCAAAAACCATAGTTCCGATTGCATGTAAAGTAAAAAACCAACCTCTTGTTTGGTCAACACCTTCAGCAATAAAATCTGCAGGGAAAAATTTATTGTTATCTATTTGTTCTTTATTCTCGAAAGGATAATGTTGTTGTGCATAGGGCATAGAACCTGAATCAAACCAAACATCAATTAAATCTGCTTCACGTCTCATTGGTTTCCCATTAGTGGAAACTAGTGTAATATCATCTACATAATTTTTATGTAAATCAAATTTATCATAGTTCTCTTTACTCATGTTGCCAACTTCAAAATCAGCTAACGGACTTTTATCCATTAAACCAGCAGCAACAGATTTTTCTATTTCCCCTTTTAATTGCTCAACTGAAGAAATACAAATTTCTTCATCACCTTCTTCTGTTCTCCATATAGGAATTGGAATACCCCAATAACGTGAACGTGATAAATTCCAATCATTTAAGTTTTCTAACCAATTACCAAAACGACCTGTTCCGGTGCTTTCTGGCTTCCAGTTAATAGTTTTATTTAGTTCTATTAATCGGTCTTTTACTTTGGTAGATTTTATAAACCAAGAATCTAATGGGTAATACAATACTGGCTTATCGGTTCTCCAACAATGTGGATAACTGTGCTCATATTTTGCAACTGAAAAAGCTTTATTTTCTTCTTTTAATTTTATACATAATTGAACATCAGCAGACTTTTCTGGTGCTTCTCCTTCATTATAATATTCATTCTTCACATACATCCCTGCAAACTCTCCCATTTCTGATCTAAATTTACCTTGTAAATCAACTAAAGGAACAGGATTACCGTTATCATCTAATACTAACATAGCTGGAACTCCAGCATCTTTAGCAACTTGAGCATCATCTTGTCCAAAAGTAGGAGCAATATGAACAATACCAGTACCGTCTTCAGTAGTCACAAAATCACCAGGAATTACTTTAAATGCATTTTCAGCATTTTCATACGGTAAGGCATAAGGTAATAGTTGCTCGTATTCTAAACCAACCAAATCAGACCCAACAAATTGTTGAGCTATAACAAATGGTATTTTTTTATCTCCTTCTGTATAATTTAATTCTTCCGACTGTTCATACTTACCTGAAAACTGTTTTGATAGTAATGCTTTAGCGACAACCACATTAATTGGTTGATGAGTATATTGATTAAAAGATTTTACTAAAACATACTCAATCTTAGGTCCAACAGCTAAAGCTGTATTTGAAGGTAATGTCCAAGGAGTAGTTGTCCAAGCTAAAAAGTGAGCTTCACCAACACCTAATTTATTGGCGTCTTTAATTTTAAACTGAGCAACTGCTGTAGTATCTTTTACATCTTTATAACAGCCAGGTTGGTTTAGTTCATGAGAACTCAATCCTGTTCCTGCTGCTGGTGAGTAAGGTTGTATTGTATAACCTTTATACATCATATCTTTTTGATGAAGCTGCCCTAACAGCCACCAAACAGTTTCAATATACTTGTTTTCGTAAGTAATATATGGGTCATCCATATCTACCCAATAACCCATCTTCTCTGTTAAATCATTCCAAATATCAGTATATTGCATCACTGTCTCTCTACACTCTCTGTTGTATTCATCAACAGAAATCTTTTTACCAATATCTTCTTTTGTAATTCCTAACTTTTTTTCCACACTCAACTCAACTGGCAAACCGTGGGTATCCCATCCAGCTTTACGTTTTACTTGAAAGCCTTTTAATGTTTTATACCTACAAAAAATATCTTTAATAGCACGAGCCATTACATGATGAATACCAGGCAATCCATTTGCTGAAGGTGGTCCTTCATAAAATACAAATGGTTTATTCTCATCACGCGAAGTAATACTTTGCTCAAAAACTTTGTTTTGATTCCACTTGTCTAAAACCTCTTTAGCCACATTGGGCAGGTCTAATCCACTATATACGTTATACTTACTCATGCTTATTTTTTATGAATTGCGAATTTAATAAAAAAAAGCCCTGAATTTCAGGGCTTCTTCAATTCAATTTCTTGGGTGTTTTAATCAATACTAGCAATACATTTTAACTCAATACAAATAGGTGAAGGTAATGCGTTTACCTCAACTGTTGTTCTACATGGTTGGTTACCTGAAAAATACTCCGCATACACCCTATTATAAGTTTTAAAATCACGTTTCATATCTGTTAAAAAAGTAGTTACATCAACAATTTTATCCCAACTGCTTCCACTCTCCTCTAAAATTACTTTAACATTATCAAAAACTGAACGGCATTGCGCTTCAAAATCAAAAGCTTCGTAATTTCCATTTTTATCATATTTCAGCCCTGGTATATTAGCTTCTTCACTACCAGAACCTGCTGCTCTGGGTCCAACACCTGATAAAAAAAGTAAATTACCTACCTTACGTGCATGTGGATATAAACCCATTGGCTTGGGTGCCTTTTCTGTATTTATTTTTTCACTCATATTATAATATTTCTGAATGCAAATTAATTAAAGTTATTAAACTTATATAAATATGTCTACAAATATTTTGTTTAACATTTTTTTACTTTTATTAAACATTTTGTTTACTTTTACACTAAATAAGTTAAACAAAATGAAAACAGCCATATACAGAAGGGAACATTTTAACTCTGCTCATAGACTTCATAATCCAAATTGGTCAATAGAAAAGAATAAAGAAATATTTGGAAAATGTAATAATGAAGATTACCACGGCCATAACTATGATCTTGAAGTATGTATTGTTGGACAAGTGGATGAAGAAACAGGATACTTAATAGATACAAAGTTGTTATCAAATATTATTAATAAACAAATAATTGATCCTTTTGATCATAAAAACTTAAACACACAAGTTGATGAATTTAAATCATTAAATCCAACAACAGAAAATTTAGCTAGGGTTATTTACGAAAGATTAATCACAAAAATACCTACAGGCTTAGAATTAAAAATAAAATTATATGAAACTAGAAAAAATTATGCAGAATACCCTGTCTTATAAAAATGGAAAATCAATGGGAATTAATCATGAAGAGATAGGAGACAATCACATTCTAACTTCTTATGACACTCCATTAAGGCCAGATGCATTTATACTCTCAGATGAGACAAAAAAAGAAAAAATTGCACATCATTTTACTCAAATAATGGATACTCTTGGATTAGACCTAACTGATGACTCACTAAATGGAACACCAAAAAGAGTAGCGAAAATGTACGTTGAAGAAATTTTTTCAGGATTAAATCCCAAAAACAAACCTAAGATAGCTTTGTTTGAGAATAAGTATCAGTATGATCAAATGTTAGTTGAAAAAGATATTACTTTTTATTCTAATTGCGAGCACCATTTTGTACCTATTATTGGTAAAGCACATTTAGCCTACATATCATCAGGTAAGGTTATTGGACTTTCAAAATTAAATCGTATTGTTCAATATTATGCTAAAAGACCTCAGGTTCAAGAACGACTAACAGTTCAGATAGGAAGAGAATTAATGAAGCTTTTAGACACAGAAAGTGTAGCGGTAATAATTGATGCAAAGCACCTTTGTGTGTCATCAAGAGGGATAAAAGATGAAAGTTCTGCAACTGTAACTTCCTTTTATAATGGTGAATTCCTAAAACAGGAAAAAATAAATGAACTTATGAATTACATTAAAAATATATAGACATGAGAATTCTAATAATAATATCAATCTTCACTTTATTAAACACTTTAACCAATTTTAAAACAATAATGAATAAAACAACAATAAAGATTACTGACACATCTATTTATGATATGAAAATTAATTCCTTAACAGGAGAAAAAATAGAACTAGAGAAGTTTAAAGGGAAAACAATTCTTTTTGTAAATGTAGCTTCAAAATGTGGATTTACTCCTCAATATAAAGACCTACAAGAATTACACACTAAATACAAAGAAAAACTTGTAATAATTGGCGTACCCTGTAACCAATTCGGTGGTCAGGAGCCTGGTTCTGCTAAAGAAATTGAATCCTTTTGCCAAAAAAATTACGGTGTAAATTTTTTGATGACAGAAAAAATTGATGTAAAAGGAGATAACCAACATCCACTTTATTCTTGGCTAACTAAAAAAGAGTTAAATGGAGTAAAGTCTAGCTCCGTAAAATGGAATTTCCAAAAATATATGGTTGACAAAAATGGAGATTTCATTGATTTCTTCTACAGCACAACTAGTCCTTTAAGTGATAAAATTATAAATAACATAAAATAACATGAAAGCAACAATCATAACCTTATTATCTCTAATCGTAATATTTTTTCTAAGTCAAGCCTTTATGGTTAATTCATCTAAAAAAATAGAATCATTAAAATATGATGTCATTCAAAAATTTGAAAATTTTGAAATTAGAAAATATCAACCTGCAAATTTTAGCTATGTAAAAATGAATGCAAATTCATATAAAGAATCTTCCGGGAAAGGTTTTAGAACTTTAGCTGGATATATTTTTGGAGGAAATGAAAAGAATCAAAAAATAGCAATGACTTCTCCTGTAGCTATGGATTTAGAAGATTCAATTACTATGAAATTTATGATTCCAAACAATATCAACCTAAATGAATTACCAAAACCTAACAATAAAGAAGTTAAGTTTATAAAAGAATCTAAAAAGATAGTTGCTGCAATTAGATTTGGTGGCTGGGCAAGTGATGAGAAAATTGAAAAACATAAACAAGAACTAATTCAACTTCTTGAAAAGAATAACATAAAATATATTAATAAATTTAGTTACTTTGGATACAATCCTCCATATGAGGTAATAAATAGAAGGAATGAAGTAATCGTAGAACTAGATAAAAATTTTGAAAATGGAATATAGAAGACTTGGAAAATCAGGTTTGCAATTAAGTGAATTATCTCTTGGTAGTTGGCTAACTTTTGGAAAGCAAATAAAAAACAATATTGCAGAAGATTTAATGAAGATAGCATATGATAATGGTGTAAACTTTTTTGATAATGCTGAAATATATGCTCGAGGAGAATCAGAAATAGTGATGGGAAAAATCCTAAACAAAATGAAGTGGGATAGAGATTCTTATGTTGTTTCAAGTAAGGTTATGTTTGGTACAAGAGGAGCTGACAGTAAACCAACACAAAAAGGACTTCACAGAAAACATATTGTTGAAGCTTGCGAACAAGCAATTAAAAGACTACAAGTAGATTATTTAGATTTATATTTTTGCCATAGACCTGATAAAAATACTCCTATTGAAGAAACTGTATGGTCTATGCATAATTTAATTACGCAAGGTAAAATATTGTATTGGGGAACATCTGAATGGAGTGCACAAGAGATTATGGAGGCTCATATGATTGCTAAACAATACAGTTTGATTGGGCCAACAATGGAACAACCTCAATATAATATGCTTCATAGAGATAAAGTTGAATTAGAGTTTGATCAAATTTATAAAACTGTAGGATTAGGAACTACAATATGGTCACCTTTAGCTTCAGGTGTATTAACAGGAAAATACAATAGCAAAACTGATCCAAAAAACACACGTTTAGGCATTGATGGAATGGAATGGCTAAAAGATAATGTGATGACAAAAGACAATCTAAAAAGAGTAGATAAAGTCGCAAAAATTGCTAATGATATTGGTTTAAGCATGCCTGTTTTAGCAGTAGCTTGGTGTTTAAAAAATCCAAATGTATCTACAGTTATGCTTGGAGCAAGCAAGTTAAGCCAACTAAAAGAAAATTTAAATGCAATTAAAGCTAAAGAAAAATTAACTCCAGATGTTATGGAAGTAATTGAGAAAGCATTAAAAAACACTCCTATTCGTCCAGGGTTTTAAACTCAAAATACGAAACAACCTAACCATCAAATAGCCTAATTCACAAAAAAAAAGGTCATTCCAATTAAGAAACGACCTTTTTAATTATTAATAAACTAAATATTAATTAAATCTAACACTTGAGGCTTCTTTCTCTTTTTCAAAAAGTCTTAAAGAAAGAAATATTTCATGTCCTCCAGTTGAATAATTTTTTAAATCTGTCATTGCATAATCATAAGCATATCCAAATGATAATTTCTTATAATTTAATCCTATCAAACCTGCTATCGCATTATTGTATCTATAAGAAACTCCTAACCAATATTTCTTATTCAAAACACCTCTTACATTAAAATCAAAATTCATTGGTGACCCTTGAACATATTTAAATAGAGTAGATGGTACTAGATCAACTTTATCACTAATATTAAACTCGTACTCTCCAAACAAATAATAATGTCTTGAAAGATTATTTGAATTAGTTCCATTTGCTTTTTCGCCATATATATTATTTTGTAATAGTTGAGGAGAAGATAATCCTATTTTCAACTTTTCATTATAATACATCATTCCAAAATTAATATCTGGAGAAACAGCTTTAACTAACATCGTGTTTAATGTATTGTCATTAGTTTCTTCTGCTCTAAGATATGTTCTATTAATATCATGAAAAAACATCATTCCAGCTACACTAAAAGATAATTTAGACTTATCACTTAATGATAAATGGTAAGCATAAGATAATTGAATACCTCTTTCACTAACAGGACCTGTCTCATCATTAAAAACAAAACCTCCCACTCCCATTTTCTCTCCTAATTTAGAATGCATACTAAAAAATTGAGTCTTAGGAGCACCTTCTAGTCCAGTCCATTGAGAACGAACTGATAAAGAAGCAGATAAATAATCTTTACTACCAGCTACTGCAGGATTTAGTAAATAATCATTAAACATGTATTGACTCGTTAAAGGTATTTGTTGTGAAAACCCTGCCTTAGCAATAAAAACAAATACTATAAGCTTTAAAATATTTTTCATAATAATTTATCTAACAATGTTAATAGTTCCTGAAATTCCTTCTTCAGAGCTACTTAATTTAATAATATAATAATATGTTGCTACTGGTACATCTGTACCATTGTATGTTCCATCCCAAGGATCTGTATATCCAACAGAAGATTCAAAAACAACATCTCCCCATCTGTTAAACACTTGAACTATTGCATCTGGATATTCATCTATTCCATTCAAGTTCCAAACATCATTTGTTCCATCTCCATTAGGAGTAAAAACATTTGGAATTTCAAGTTCATCAGAACATTCTACATCAATCACAAAATCACAACTATCAATATTTCCTGACATATCTTGAACAATAATAGTTACCATTGTTTGTCCAGAACTATTAGAAATATTTTCAGCGGTAACCATAGTTCCTGCTGCTGGATCTTGAGTAATCATTAAATTATTCATATCACAATTATCCATTAAGCTAGTAGCTAAAGATGTATAATCAATTATTTCATACATACATGTAACATCTGTTTCAACAGTTTGATCAGATGGACAAATAACTGTAGGTGGAATTGTATCTAAAACAGTTACGATTGCCATACAACTATCCATATTTCCTGAACTATCTGTAACATATAACATTACATTGTTTGCTCCTATTTCTGAACAGGTAAACACTGATTGAGAAACAGAGAAAGAGTCAATAGCACAATTATCTGTTGAACCTCCATCTATACTATCAGGGATCAAAGTTACATTTCCAGCAGTATCTAAGTACAAAGTAATATCTTGACATAGTACGCTAGGTGAAACAGTATCTAAAACTGTAACAGTTGCTGTACATGAGTCCATATTTCCATAAGTGTCTGTAACATATAACGTCACATTATTAGAATCTAGGTTTGAACATGTAAATACATCTTGTGACAATGTTAGTGTATCAATTAAACAATCATCTGTTGAACCTCCGTCAATACTATCAGCAATTAGAGTTGCTGTTCCAAAAGCATCTAAATACAATGTAAAGTCTTTACATAAAGCTACTGGAGCAATTGAATCAGCTACAGTTACTGTAAACGAACAAGAATCAACATTATTTGAACCATCTGTCACTATATAAGTAACAGTTGTTGTTCCTACTGGGAAAGTTGATCCACTTGCCAATCCTGATGTTAATGTTGTAACAGCTCCAGTACAATTATCAGTACCAACTGGAGTGGTATAAGTTACTACTGCACTACATTGATTAGGATCATTACCCACTGTAATGTTTCCTGGACAAGTTATCACAGGTAATTCTGAATCTACTACTGTTACTATTTGATGACAAGTATCAATATTTCCTGAACCGTCTGTTGCTGTCCATATTACTGTTGTATTTCCTATTGGAAAACTTCCAGGTGCATTACTCGTAATTGTTGGTACTCCACAATTATCTGTACCTGTTGCTGTCCCTATTCCTGCTGTTGACGTACATTGTCCAGCATCTGTATTTATTGTAACATCTGCAGGACAGGTTACTACAGGATTCTCAGCATCAACTACTGTCACTATTTGATGACACGTATCGATGTTTCCTGAACCATCTGTTGCTGTCCATATTACTGTCGTATTTCCTATTGGAAAACTTCCAGGTGCATTACTCGTAATTGTTGGTACTCCACAATTATCTGTACCTGTTGCTGTCCCTATTCCTGCTGTTGACGTACATTGTCCAGCATCTGTATTTATTGTAACATCTGCAGGACAGGTTACTACAGGATTCTCAGCATCAACTACTGTCACTATTTGATGACACGTATCGATGTTTCCTGAACCATCTGTTGCTGTCCATATTACTGTCGTATTTCCTATTGGAAAACTTCCAGGTGCATTACTCGTAATTGTTGGTACTCCACAATTATCTGTACCTGTTGCTGTCCCTATTCCTGCTGTTGACGTACATTGTCCAGCATCTGTATTTATTGTAACATCTGCAGGACAGGTTACTACAGGATTCTCAGCATCAACTACTGTCACTATTTGATGACACGTATCGATGTTTCCTGAACCATCTGTTGCTGTCCATATTACTGTCGTATTTCCTATTGGAAAACTTCCAGGTGCATTACTCGTAATTGTTGGTACTCCACAATTATCTGTACCTGTTGCTGTCCCTATTCCTGCTGTTGACGTACATTGTCCAGCATCTGTATTTATTGTAACATCTGCAGGACAGGTTACTACAGGATTCTCAGCATCAACTACTGTCACTATTTGATGACACGTATCGATGTTTCCTGAACCATCTGTTGCTGTCCATATTACTGTCGTATTTCCTATTGGAAAACTTCCAGGTGCATTACTCGTAATTGTTGGTACTCCACAATTATCTGTACCTGTTGCTGTCCCTATTCCTGCTGTTGACGTACATTGTCCAGCATCTGTATTTATAGTGATAGGCCCTGGACAGGTAATAGCTGGTGCTTCAGCATCAACTACTGTTACTGTAAACGAACAAGTAACTGTTCCAAAAGCATTTGTTGCTTGATATGTATTCGTTGTTGTTCCTAAAGGGAAAGTAGCTCCACTTGGCAACCCTGCTGTTTGAGTTACTGTTGCACATCCATTAGTAGGCGCTGTATAAGTTACAACTGCAGTACAGTTTCCAGCATCGTTATTCACCGTAATATTTGATGGACATGTTAATGTTGGTGCTACTGAAGGACATAATTGTGTAATTATTACTTGCCCCATCCCAGTTCCAACTCCTGGAGTATTTACTTGGTTTGTCCCACTATTAAAAGAACCACCACCTCCACCAGCTGATCTACGGTTATCAATTGGTCCACAGTTATTGTAATGTTCACCACCAGCACCACCAGAGTAGCCTCCGCCTCCGCCTCCGCCTACTGTACAATAACTTGAACCACCACCACCACCAAAGCCACCATAGCCTCCAGTTTGTGAGTTAAAATTCATATCTCCACCTATTCCACCATTAACAAATGAAATACCACCACAGACATTGTTCAGACCATTTTGACCATTTCCAAAGAAGCCTCCGCCTCCGCCTCCATTATGCTGAGACACTAATTGACATGCTCCTCCACCATTCCCACCAACACCACCAGGAGCTGTATTTGCTGTATTTGTAGTGCCATTATTAGTAACTACGGCATCAATACCATCATAATCAGACGATGCACCGCCACCACCACCAGCTACAATAAGTGGAGTATTTGTAATAGTAGCCACATATGAACCACCTCCCCCTCCAGGAGTACAATTAACAGAAGGTCCCATTTGACCAACCAAGACTTTTAATACTGTACCAGCAGTCAAGGAAAAATCGCCAATCATACGAGCACCTCTACCTCCAACATCTGGTCCACCTCCATATGAAGTATTGGTAGATCCTCCCCCAGAAGCTCCAATCGCTGTTATTCTATAAATCCCCGTAAAAGGCACAGTCCACTCTTGAATTCCTTGAGTATTTATAGTAACTGCACCTGTGAGTGTATTTGGCCCTGTATAAGTTGCATTTACTTGCCCTTGAGTTGGTCCAAAACGACCTGTTGCGCCACAAGTTTCAAACGTATATGTTTGTGCATTTGAAGTATTTGTAAATATTAAAAAAATTAAACTAACAAATACATATCTATATAAAATTGTCTTCATATCTTAATTATTTTTTAAGGTAATTTCAAAATCTTCCAAAGAATCATTTGTATTAAAAGGAATCATCATAGTTGTTTTATCAACTTCATAGGTACTTGATGTTTTAATTATTAATTCAGCATCCTCAAGAAAAACAACACTTCCTTTTTTCAAAGTCCAATATTTTTTTACATCTTGATTTGAAATGTTTTCAAACTTAATATTCAAATAAACAGAGCCATCATCCCCAACATAGGTAGCAAGATAAATATTAATTCCGTTTTCAGTCTTTAATAATTGCCATCCATTACTATTAAATGTAGTAATATTAGACAAAGGGCTACTTACTAATTCTTTACTATCCACATTATTTAAAAAGAATGCAAATACACATATTACTAATATTAAATTTTTCATCTCTTATATTTTAATTTTGTGCAAAACTAAAACAATTATCACATAATAAAAAATTAAAAATTGTAGTTCTAATCCTACCTAATTAATAACATCAATTCATTTATCGGTTATTTTATATTTTGAAAGGACTCTAA
>JARGOE010000060.1 GCA_029210015.1 Vicingaceae bacterium | reverse complement strand
GCTCATCATCTATGATTAAAATATTTGCCATTTTACGCTGTTTTTATCATTTTTTAGTCTTTTTTAATTGATTTTTAATCATTTTAGACCATTTTTACTCAAAATTGAGTTGTTTTTCAAATTTTTAGCCTTTAAAGAAAAGCCATTTCCATAACTCCTTATAAGTTACTTTTTTACCATACATTAAAATTCCTGTTCGGTAAATTTTACCTGCAATCCATGTAGTCCCTACAAATCCACCAATCAACAACACCATAGAAAGTAATAACTCCCATGTTTCTACTCCTCCAAACGGTATCCTTACCATCATAATTACAGGAGAAGTTAACGGAACCATTGACAGCCAAAATGCTAAAGTTCCATCAGGATTATCCATTACCGACTGTGCCACAACAAACGAAAATATTAAAGGAATTGTTATCGGCATCATAAACTGTTGCGTATCTGCCTCACTATCTACTGCTGAACCTATGGCTGCAAACAATGCTCCATACAATAAATACCCTGCTATAAAATAAAACAAGAAGGATATTAATATTTGAGTTAAAGGAATATTTTCAATTCCTTCTATTATATCCTTATAAGGGTGAGGGCTTGACAAATTAGGGTTTACATCATTTAAAATTTGCTCGGTTTGAGTTGCAGTTTGCACAGAAGATTCATCTATACCAAAAGCACCCATAATTACAGTATAAATAATAGCTGTTAAAAGAACCCATAGTAGAAATTGAGTAAGTCCAACCAAAGCAATACCTGCAATTTTCCCCATCATTAATTGAAATGGCTTAACAGATGATATAATAATCTCAACAATACGACTTGTCTTTTCTTCAATTACTCCTCGCATTACCTGCACTCCAAACATAAAAATGAAGAAATAAATCATTATTGCACCACCAAAACCTATAGCTGTACTTATTCCAATATTTTTAGATTCTTCCTCACCATCCTCATTAATTGAAATAGCCTTAACTTTTACACTAGGCTGAATCTCTGAGAGTTGATCTTTTGTAATTTTATACTTAGCATTAAGCTCAATATTTCGCATTACATCTTCAATTGTATTCTCAATATTATTAACTGTACTAAACCCAGGTTGTTTTTTGTAATACATTTCAACAATTGGCTCATCATCCGTCTTTTTAATATAAAGTATTGAAGTGTATTTACTATCATACAAAGCTGCTTTAGCTTTAGCTATAGACCTAAACTCATGCTTAAACTCTAGTTCATTAGTATTTTCAAATTGATTGATAAATGCTTTTGTTTCATCAACCACCTCAATGCGCTGTAAGTCCTTATCTTTTGTTGCCAACCAAATAGGAACCAACATTAAACCAGCCATTAAAATTGGCCCAAGCAAAGTCATAATCACAAAAGATTTTTTCTTTACTCGTGTTAAGTACTCTCTTTTAATTATTAAAATTATTTTATTCATAGCTTGCCCTCCTCTTCTAATTCAACTATTGTCTCTGGCATAACCTCTTGTACCTTTTGAATAAAAATATCATTCATACTTGGTGTAATTTCATTTACCGAAATAATCTGAACATCTTGAACAATTGTTTTTATCAACTCATTCATATCACTCGGTTTGTTAGCTCTAACTTTAACGTGCATTCTGCCATTTACGTTTTTAGTTTCTAACAACTCAAAAGCTGTCCACAAAGCATTAGTAAAAGCAATCATATTACCTACAAATACTATTTCAAACACATTAGATTTAAATGCTTCTTTAATTTCAGTTACATTCCCATCTAATATCTTTTTTGATTTATTAATCAGTGCAATATCATCACAAATTTCCTCTACAGACTCCATGTTGTGCGTAGAAAATATAATGGTTGTCCCATTTTCTCTTAACTCTAAAATTTCTTTTTTAATCAAGTTAGTATTGATAGGATCAAAACCAGAAAAAGGCTCATCTAATATTAACAACTTAGGTTCATGTAATACCGTTGTTATAAACTGTACTTTTTGAGCCATTCCTTTAGAAAGCTCTTCAATTCGTTTATCCCACCAACTATCAATCTCAAACTTTTCGAACCATTGCTTCAACTTATATTTTGCCTCTCCTTTATCCATCCCTTTTAACTGAGCTAAATACAATGCTTGCTCACCCACCTTCATTTTTTTGTACAAACCTCTTTCTTCTGGCAAATAACCTATTTGAGAAATATGTTTAGGAGTCAACTTTTCTTTTCCAAAAATGATCTCTCCTTTATCAGGTCCAGTAATCTGGTTAATAATTCTAATTAAAGTTGTTTTACCAGCTCCATTAGGACCTAACAATCCAAATATACTCTGCTCCTTAACATGAAGCGAAAGGTTATGCAATGCCTTATGATCGGCATAGCTTTTATAAACTCTTTTAACGTGCAATAAATCCATGAAAACAAAAATAAGTTATTCGAATGATTCTATAACCAAAAAAGGATGAGTGGTTTTTAACAAGTTTTAAAAACTAAAAAACCCCGAATTTCTTCGGGGTTTTTTATCAAAATAATTTGATTTTATCTGTTAGAGATATCTACAAAATCTCTTTTTGTAGCACCTGTATAAACTTGTCTTGGTCTTCCAATTGGAGCACCATCTTCAATCATTTCTTTCCATTGAGAAATCCAACCTGGTAAACGACCTAATGCAAACATTACTGTAAACATTTCAGTAGGAATTCCTAAAGCTCTGTAAATAATACCTGAGTAGAAATCAACATTTGGATATAAACCTCTAGCTACAAAATACTCATCTTCTAAAGCAACTTTCTCTAATTTTTTAGCAATATCTAATACTGGGTCATTAACTCCTAAAGCATCTAATACTTCATCAGCAGCTTTTTTAATGATTGTAGCTCTTGGATCAAAGTTTTTGTAAACTCTATGTCCGAATCCCATTAAACGGAAAGGATCTTCTTTATCTTTTGCTTTAGCAATCCACTTATCATGATCTCCACCATCAGCTTTAATTGCTTCTAGCATTTCAATTACTGCTTGGTTAGCACCACCATGTAAAGGACCCCAAAGAGCAGAAACTCCTGCAGCAATAGAAGTATATAAGTTCACTTGTGATGAACCAACAACTCTTACAGTTGCAGTAGAACAGTTTTGCTCATGATCAGCATGTAAGATTAATAACTTGTTTAATGCTTTAGAAACAACTGGATCAACTTTATATTCATCTGTTGGCATAGAGAACATCATGTTTAAGAAATTCTCACAATAATCTAATTGATTATTCGGATAAACTACTGGATGACGCATTGCATTTTTGTATGCCCATGCAGCCAATGTGGGAACCTTAGCAATTAAACGTTGAATTGTTAAATCAACAGCTTCTTGTGCTCTGTTTGGATCTTGTGATTCAGGGTAAAAAGTAGAAAGTGTACTTAATGAAGCAGCTAAGATACCCATTGGATGAGCCTTAGCAGGATATGCTTCAAAGAACAATCTCATGTCTTCATGAATCAATGTATGCTTTGTAATATTATCTTTAAAAGCTTCGTACTGAGCTGCAGTAGGTAAATCTCCATATATTAACAAATAAGCTACTTCTAAAAACTCAGCTTTTTCAGCAAGCTGTTCAATTGGATAGCCTCTGTAACGCAAAATTCCTTCTTCACCATTTAAAAATGTAATTCCACTTGTTGTAGAACCTGTATTTTTAAAACCTGGATCGATAGTAATATAACCAGTTGTTCCACGCAATTTACTAATATCAATTGCTTTTTCATTTTCAGAACCCTCTACTACCGGAAACTCATATACCTTTCCGTCTAACTCTAATTTTGCTACTTCTGCCATTTTCGTAATACTTTTTGAATGTTAATAATAAAGACCTTCAGATTGAAGTCTTGCGAATTTAATGATACGTTGTGAAATTTCCAAGATATTTTTAAAAATAAAAAAGCCCCATTAAAAAATGAGGCTTTTTTATTTTTATGAGTGTATATTATTTATTTCAAAAACTTAAAATCTCTTCCTAAATAAATAGCTGATTGTCCTAGCATTTCTTCAATACGAAGTAGTTGATTATACTTTGCCATTCTATCAGAACGAGAAGCAGAACCTGTTTTAATTTGCCCTGTATTTAAAGCTACTGCTAAATCAGCAATGGTGTTATCTTCAGTTTCTCCCGAACGATGACTCATTACTGATGTAAATGATGCTCTATTAGCCATATCAACTGCATTGATTGTTTCTGTTAAAGATCCTATTTGGTTTACTTTTACCAAAATCGAATTAGCAGATTTCTCTTCAATCCCTCTCTTTAATCTCTCTGTATTTGTTACAAACAAATCATCACCAACAATCTGAACTTTATCACCAATTTCTGCAGTCAATTCAGCCCAACCACTCCAATCATCCTCATCTAATCCATCTTCGATAGATAAAATAGGGTATTTATTTGTCCAATCTTTCCAGTAAGAAACCATATCTGAAGAAGATTTTTTAACTCCAGTAGATTCGAATTCATATAGTTTAGATTCTGCATTGTAAAACTCAGAACTTGCAGCATCTAAAGCAATATACATATCATCACCAGGCTTATAACCTGCTTTTTCTATTGCTGTTAATACAGTTTCAATTGCTTCTTCATTAGAACCTAAGTTTGGAGCAAAACCACCTTCATCACCAACATTTGTTGAATGACCTTTAGATTTTAACACCGCTTTTAAGTGATGAAAAACTTCCGTCCCCATTTGTAACCCTTCGCTAAATGAAGTAGCTCCAACTGGCATCACCATAAATTCTTGAATGTCTATTTTATTATCAGCATGAGAACCTCCATTTAAAATATTCATCATAGGAATTGGTAATACATTTGCATTAACTCCTCCAATATATTTAAACAACGGAATTCCTGATTCCTCAGCAGCAGCTCTTGCACAAGCCAAAGAAACCCCTAGAATAGCATTGGCTCCTAAGTTTGCTTTATTGGGTGTTCCATCTAATGCAATTAATGCATTATCGATAGAAGTTTGATCAGCTATATAAGCTCCATTTAACTGTTCGTTAATAGCAGTATTAATGTTATGAACAGCCTTTAAAACCCCCTTACCCATATAAGTTCCCTTATCATTATCTCTTAATTCTACTGCTTCATACTTACCTGTTGAAGCTCCAGAGGGAACAGCTGCTCTTCCTAATACACCATTTTGAGTAACCACATCTACCTCAACAGTCGGATTACCTCTTGAATCTAAAATTTGTCTTGCATGAATTTGTGCAATGTAACTCATAGTTTATTTTTTGAATTTTGATATTAAAAAAAGTGGAGATTAAATTAATCTCCACTTCTATTTATTTCTTTTTAATTTCTCTAACTAAAACTTCATCTATCATTCCGTAGTCTTTAGCTTCTTGTGAAGTCATCCAATAATCTCTATCACTGTCTTTCTCTACATCTGCATAAGGTTTACCAGAATGAGACGAAATAATATCGTAAAGTTCTTTTTTCAACTTCAATATTTCTCTCACAGTAACTTCCATATCAGAAGCTTGACCTTGAGCACCACCTAATGGTTGGTGAATCATTACTCTTGAATGTTTTAAAGCAGTTCTTTTACCTTCTGAACCAGCACATAATAAAACTGCTCCCATAGAAGCTGCCATACCTGTACATATTGTTGCAACATCTGGCGCAATGTATTGCATGGTATCATAAATACCTAAACCAGCATAAACTCCACCACCTGGTGAGTTTAAATATATTTGAATATCTTTTTTAGCATCAACAGATTCTAAAAACAATAATTGAGCTTGTATAATGTTAGCTACATAATCATTAATTCCTGTACCTAAGAATATAATTCTATCCATCATTAATCGAGAAAAAACATCCATAGAAGCAACATTCATTTGGCGCTCTTCAATAATTGTTGGAGAAATATAATCTGCATATACAGAAGCATATTTATCGTAGCTTGTGCTACTTATACCTGCATGCTTTGTAGCATATTTTCTGAATTCATCTTTATCAAACATATTGTAAAAGTTTATCGTTTTGAGAGGACTAATTTACTATATATACTTAAACGATTTTGGCTTTTTATAATTTTTTAAGAACAAGTTTTCACCATAAAAAAAGCCCCACTTTCGTGAGGCTTTAAAACTTATTTCTTTTCGTAAGCTAACTTAACAAAGTCATCATAGCTAATTTCTTTTTCTTTTAGCCTAAATGAATTCTTATATAAAGTCATTAATTTATTATCATACATCATCATATAGATGTTACGAGCTTCTTCTTCATTTTCTAAAACTCTATTAGCAGTTTCAGTTAATTGCTCATCATCGTTGTTTGGCATTCCCATTCCAGCCATTTGTTGAGCTAACAAACCTTTAGTATGCTCAATCACTTCTTCATGCTCAACCTTAACATCATTATCTTTAATAATTTTGTTTTCGATTAACTGCCATTTTAAACCTTTAGCATAATCATCGTATTCTGCTTCAATTTGTTCTGGTGTAATTGGCTTTTCGTTTGAAGCAACTATCCAACGCTTTAAAAATTCGTTAGGTAAATCTAACTTCAACTTTTTAATCAATTCATCTTGCACATCTGCTTTCAACTTTCTATCTGCATCTACAGATAAACCTCTTCCTAGTTCTTCAGAAATTTTTGCTCTAAATTCTTTCACATCTTTTACAGCTCCTGGTCCGTAAAGCTTATCAAACAACTCAGTATTTAACTCAGCAGGAATAACTCTATTTACCTTATCAACTGTAAATTTAAATTTAGAAATTATAGTTGCAAATGTAGATTCATCAACACCTAAAGCTGCCGCTTGGTCTTTTACTTGTGGAGAAATCGTTCTTGGATCAACATCATAAGTATCTCCTGATTTTGCTCCAACTAAAGCTTTCTGTAATTTTTTATCAGTTACCGCTTCAATAATAATTACTGAAGAATGACTAATTCCACCCTCTTTAATATTTCCTGTTCCGTCTAATTCTTCAAATTTTCCGAAAACCATATCATCAGCCTCAGCAACTTCTGGGTTACTCATTTTACCATATCGCTTAGCAACATCATTAACATACTTATCTACATCTTTTTCTGCTACTTTAATCTTGAAATAATCAAACTTATATTTATCTCCAATTTTCACATCAAATTGTGGAGCTAAACCTAAGTCATAACGAAATTCAAAATCTGTTTGGTTTTCCCAATCAATCTTATCTTCCTCTCCCATTTTTGGTAACGGATTGCCTAAAACGTCTAATTTTTCATCTTGAATATACTTATGTAAAGATTCAGATAAAATTTTGTTGATTTCTTCAACCAATAAATTTGTTCCTACCATTTTCTTTACCATTCCCATAGGCACATGACCTTTTCTAAATCCTGGTATATTTGCTTTTTTACGATAATCTTTTAATTGAGCATCTACCTTTTCTTGGTAATCTTCTTGCTTCAATTCTACTTTTAAAATAGCGTTTAAATCGTCAACTTTCTCTGTAGTAATATTCATCTATAATATTTTTATTACCGAATTGTCCGGTGTCTTTTTAAGTTAAAAAAGGTACAAAGCAAAACCTTATACCTTTTTTTGTACGGATGGAGAGACTCGAACTCTCATGCCTCGCGGCACTAGATCCTAAATCTAGCGTGTCTACCAATTCCACCACATCCGCATCATTGTTCCTTTCTTGTAAAAGGAGTGCAAAAATAGTACTTTTTAATTATTTGACAAGATGTTGATTAAGAAAGTTTAAGAGTTATTAGATACTTATATAGTAGCTTAAATTTCCCATTCCTTTGAAGTTCTATAAACCGAACCTTTAAACACTCCAACAATCTCATTATTTTGATTGGTTACAGGAATATTATAAATACCTATTTTATTAGTTAGACTAACTTCTGAAGCAATTGCCGTAAGTACATCTCCCACTTTTACTGCGCTAGGATATGATATGGAACATTCTAGAGCAACACTTAATCTTCCATGAGCATTAGATGCAAAAGCCAAAGCACTATCAGCTAACGAAAAAGTAATTCCTCCATGGATAATTCCAAAGCCATTACACATTTCAGGTCTAACAGTCATCTGTAATTTACAACTTCCTTGTTCAGCTTCAAGTATTATAATTCCTAACCACTGACTAAAAGCATCAGATTCCATCATTTTATTTACAATATCATTATTACTTACTTTCTTCATTTTATTATTAAAATAGGATTTCAAATTTACTGATTTTTGGTGTCTTTTTATTTTAGCTATATTAATGCTAAAAAATACTTTTGCGATATATTTAATACAAAAAACAAATCATGAAAAAATTACTCTTCTCATTTATCTTAATAGCAATATCAATAAGCACAGTTGCTCAAGATACAATTACGGTTCAAACATTAGATTTTAATGACATTACTAAAAGAAGAGGGTGGTATGTATTTCCTGCAGATACTATTGAGTATCAAAAAATATTAATGTACTACACTTTAAAATGTGATGCTGCAACTACTCAAGACAACTATGCTTGTGGTGAGTGGGATTATACTACTTATACTAATTTATACCAACATGAAAATGTAGGTGCTTCTCGTTATTTAGTAAATGGCACTTTCCCAGATACTATTAACTATGTTACCAATCCAACTTATACGTATTTTGAAAACTACCAATATTTTATAGTGCATGATGTTATTACTTCAGAAACTGATTACCCAATAGGAGCTGGAGGAAACCCAATTACACATGCCTTTAATTCACCAAACCAAAATAACAAAGCACAATATTTATGGACGGCTACTGAATTATCGTCCGCAGGCTTAACTGCTGGAAGTATTGATAAATTAAAATTAGATTTATCTTCTTTAGGTAGTAACTTAAACTACCTTACTATTAAAATGAAGCATACTTCATTAACCGCATTAGGAGATACTATTTATGAAAAAAATGGTTTAACAAAAGTCTATCAATTAAACACTATCTTCCCAAGCACAGGTTTAAACAACATTAATCTAACCACCCCTTTTATATGGGATGGAATATCAAATATTATTTTAGAGTTTAGCTTTAGTAATTCTTCAGCAACAATTAACAATACTTTAGTTGGAGAAACTACAACATTTAATTCTGGTGTATATAGCACTAAAGATGATGGTATGTTAGAGTTTGTTTGGGGTGATTATGTTGAAATTCCTGCTACTGCTTTTGCTGCGGTTGACAGCTTTGTAACTGTTTCATTTTGGTCGTATGGAGATACTGCAAAATTACCAGAAAACACTTATATTTTTGAAGGAAGAGACATCAATGGTAGTAGGGTTTTAAACTCACACTTACCATGGAGTAATGGTCAAGTTTATTGGGATGCAGGAAACTCAGGAACATCATCAAACGACAGAATAAATAAACCAGCTAATGCTAACGATTACAAAGGAAAATGGAGTCATTGGGCTTTCACAAAAGATGTTAGTACTGGTGAAATGAAAATATTTTTAAATGGAAATTTATGGCATAGTGGAACAGGTATGACGAGAACTATGGATGGTATTACTAGCTTTAAAATTGGCGGAGCTGCAAACTCATATGGAAGGTATGATGGAAACATCCACGACTTTAGAGTTTGGGATAAAGCTTTAGATGCAACAACTATTAAAAACTGGATGCACAAAGATATTACTCCTTCTCACCCTTACTATACTAATCTTCAAGCTTATTATAAATTTGATGATATGGCTGGATATCAAGCTAATGATTCTTCATCTAACACTAATACTGGAGATTTAGTAGGATTACCAACATGGAAATATATTAAAGGGTGGGATTTGTATAGAAATATGAATGCTGTAATGGAACGTCCTAACATTACATTTACTCAAGGAGTTTATACTTCTCATCTTGATTCTATAATGGTATTAGATTCTGTAATGAATTCTCCTATTAGCATCATACAGTACATCACAAGTATTGACACTAACAATTCTGGCATTACCATGACAGTTATTGACACAACTTACGGATGGGAATCTGGATGGGTTTATACGTATGACCAATATGGGAATAAAACTGATTCTACTTTTATTAATTATAACAATCAGTTTACAAATCAATATCAACAAACAACTTTTCAGTTACAAAACTATGTTACACCTTATGGTATTGGTTTAGATTTAGGCGCAAATGGATTTAGATGGGTTTATGATGTAACAGATTACAAGCCTTTATTTCATGATACTGTTGAATTATCTGCTGGTAACCAACAAGAGCTTATAGATTTAAAATTCATTATGATTAAAGGAACACCACCAAGAAATGTTAAGAAAATTGAATCTTTAGCTTTAGGAGATTATCAACACGCTGACATTGCTAACGATGTTGTATTAAAAGCTATTGATGTAGATTTAGACCCTACTGCTAGTTCGTTTAGAGTTAAAACAAGAACAAGTGGACACTGGTTTGGTGGCTTCCAAAACTGTGCAGAATTTTGCCCTAAAGACCATAATGTGTTCGTAGATGGTATTAAAAGGTTTGAGTGGAACAATTGGACAGAATGTGCAGACAACCCTGTAATGGCTCAAGGAGGAACATGGGTTTATGATAGGGCTGGCTGGTGTCCTGGCGCATTTACAGACACTTACGATCATGAGTTAACACCCTTTGTGAGTCCAGGGAACACTGTAAGTTTAGATTACGGCATGGAAACTACAGCAGGTGGTATGGAAGGAAATTATAGAACTACCATGCAATTAGTTACTTATGGAGCTAACAACTTTAATTTAGATGCTCGTATTGATGAAATTATTTCTCCTAATGATTGGGAATATCATCAAAAAGTAAATCCTATTTGTGATGACGCTGAAATAGTAATTCAAAATGTGGGAACAACTAATTTAACAAGTTTAACTATTACTTATAATGTATTAGGTGGTGCTCCAGAAACTTTCAACTGGACAGGAAATTTAAGCTTTATGGAAAAAGAAGTTGTAAGCTTACCAATATCATCTCAAGGATTTTGGACTACTGCGGCAACTCAAAACATATTTGAAGTTGAAGTTACTGCTCCAAATGGAGGTATGGATGGTTATGCTGATAACAATAAAGCACAAGCAACTTTTGAAAAACCAGAAGTATTTAGCGGCCTATTTTCATTTTGGATTAAAACTAACAACGCAGCACATGAAAATTCTTATACAATTAAGGATGACCAAGGGAACACTGTTATGTCAAGAGCAAATATGACAAACAACACTAATTATTATGACACATTAAATTTGCCTGATGGTTGTTATGTTTTGGAATTTTTAGATTCGGATGATGATGGTATGAACTTTTTCGCTAACAATGATGGAAGTGGAACTTTACGTTTTTGGCCAACTCCAGTAACTTGGGTAAAAAACTTTAACACAAAATTTGGGAAATATTTCAAGTTTCATTTTATAATTGATAATACTGTTGGTGTTCAAGATCATGAGAAAGCTCAAAATATAGATATCTACCCTAACCCAAGTAAAGATGTATTTAATGTCGCATTGTTTGGATTTGATAATGGTGAAGCTTCACTAGAAGTTTATAATGCTCTTGGTGAAAAATACATTAGTGAGGTTAAAGAAATTTCTAATTACTCTCTTAAAACTAAACTCAACTTACAAGATGCTCCAAATGGAATTTACTTTTTAAGAATTACATCTAACGGAGTTAATACTGTAAAACGTATTATTAAAAACTAAGTAGATAGTATCTATAAAAAAGCCGAGCATAAAATGCTCGGCTTTTTTATAACTTACAATCAGGTTAAAAGAACTTCTTGCCATCCCTAACCATTCTTCTCAATAGTGGACTAGGTCGATAACGGTCTTCACCGTACTCATTAAACATTTCTTCTAAATGATTTAATACTTTATCCAATCCAATTTCATCAGCCCAAGACAAAAGCCCTTTAGGATAATTTACTCCTTTAGTCATGGCTAAATCAATATCTTCCTTAGTAGCAATATTTAAGAACAAAGCATCAACAGCTTCATTAATCAACATCATTAAAATTCTATCTAAAATTTGCTTACCTAACACCTCATCTTTATTTGGATTTGGTTGTTCTGTTCCTTCTGCATAATTGTAATAACCTCTACCCGATTTACGTCCATACCAACCTGCTTCTGAATGACGCTTTTGCGTAAACGATGGTTTATATCTTTGATCATAATAGAAAGCTGCAAAAACAGTTTCGGTAACTGTATAATTCACATCATTACCAATATAATCCATCAACGTAAAAGGTCCCATTCTAAAACCACCTAACTCAGTCATTGCCCAATCGATAGTAGCAAAATCTGCAATACCTTCTTCATATATTCTAAGCGCTTCTCCGTAAAACGGGCGAGCAACTCTATTCACAATAAAGCCAGGTGTATCTTTGGTTAAAACGGTTACTTTTTTCCAACCATCTATTAATGCTCTTGCATCATTTTTAGTAGCCTCAGAAGTTTGTACTGCAGGTATAATCTCTACTAAAGGCATTAATGGTGCTGGATTAAAAAAGTGAATACCAATAACTCTTTCAGAAATTTTACATGAACAAGCAATTGAAGCAATAGATAACGAAGAAGTGTTACTTGCTAAAACACAGCTTTCACTAACTATATCTTCTAGATTACTAAATACCTTTTGTTTGATTTCAATATTTTCAATAATTGCTTCGATAACAATTCCACAATTAGAAAAATCAGTGATTTTTTCAGAAAATATAATTCTACTTAATACTTCTTCAGCAGAACTAATACGCTCTTTTTCTTCTAAACGAGCTAATATTTTTTCTAAACTAGCTTGTGCTTTTGCTAAGGCTTCAGTGTTTAAATCAACTAAAACAACTTGATGTTCTTGTGTTGCTGCAATTTGGGCAATTCCGCTACCCATGGAGCCAGCTCCTAAAACTCCTACTATTGTATCTTTATTCATTTTACTCTCCTTTAAACTCTGGTTTACGTTTCTCTAAAAAGGCATTTACACCTTCTTGATAATCATAAGTTTGTCCAGCTTCATTTTGTAATTCACCTTCTCTGTTCAACTGTTGTTCTAGAGAGTTATTAAATGATTCATTTAACAACCTTTTAGTTAAACCAATACCTTTAGTTGGCATTTTAGCCAATTTATTTGCCATTGCCATTGCTTCGTCTTGCAAACTTTCATCTGCAACAGCTTTATAAATCATCCCCATCTTTTCAGCTTCAACAGCCATTACTTTATCACCTAAAAACATTAAAGCAGCTGATTTTTGCATACCAATTAATCGAGGCAAATAATAAGTCCCTCCGCTATCTGGTATCAATCCTATTTTACTAAATGCCTGTATAAAAGCAGCAGATTCAGCAGCAAAAGTAATGTCACAAGCTAATGCAATATTAGCTCCTGCTCCAGCAGCTACTCCATTTACTGCACAAATTATTGGCTTTTCAATTTTTCTTAAGCGATCAATTATTGGGTTATAATGCTCTTCAACAATTTTTGGCAATTCGGTTTGTTCTGGGTCAATAGCTTCAGCTAAATCTTGTCCAGCACAAAATGCTTTTCCTTCTCCAGTAATATAAATAGATCTAACTTCTTTATTAGCTTCACAATCGTCTAATGCTTTTTGCAGATCAAAAGCCATCTGACGAACAAAACTGTTAAATTTATCTGGGCGGTTTAGAGTTATTAACCCCACACCATTTTCTATTTTGAAATCAATATTACTCATCGTTTATTTTAATCTATTTGTTTTCCATTTAGATGCAACTTTACTCATTGTGTTTGAAGATTGTTGGGTATTATTTTCTTCATACAATTTAGCAACAAATAAAGCAGCTATTTCTTCTGTTTCTTGGTTTTCATTTTTCAGCACTTCTGGAGTAAAATACTTGCCAACAAAATGAGTATCAAAATTCCCGCTCACAAATGCTTCATGCTCAAGAGCAAACCTACAAAAAGGCATCGTAGTTTCTACTCCACTAATAATATAATCTTCCATAGCTCTAATCATTCTTAAACGAGCTTCTTCCCTATCCTTTCCATGGGTAATCAATTTTGAAATCATTGGATCATAATAAATAGGAATGTCCATTCCTTCTTCAAATCCATCATCAACTCTAACGCCCATACCTTCTGGACGCTGGTATGTATCCAGAGTCCCAATATCTGGTAAAAAATTATTTGTCGGATCTTCAGCATAAACTCTTACTTCAAACGAATGGCCATTTATCATTAAATCTTCTTGCTTAAAACTCAACTTTTCACCTCTAGCAATATTAATTTGCTCTTTTACTAAATCAATGCCTGTTATCATTTCTGTAACTGGATGCTCTACTTGCAAACGAGTATTCATTTCTAAGAAATAAAAATCTTTATTATTTTCCAATAAAAACTCTACAGTACCAGCTCCAACATAGTCGCAAGAACGAGCAACATCAACCGCACATTTCCCCATAGCTTCTCTAATTTCAGGGGTTAATACGGAAGACGGAGCCTCTTCAATTACTTTTTGATGACGTCTTTGAATCGAGCACTCACGCTCAAATAAATAGCAAATATTCCCATGTGTATCAGCAATTACTTGTATTTCAATATGACGAGGAGAACCTACATATTTCTCAATAAAAACTGCCCCATTTCCAAACGAAGAAACAGCTTCACTAACTGCTCTATCCATTTGATCTTCAAATTCTTCAGCATTTTCAACAACACGCATCCCTTTACCTCCACCACCTGCAGCAGCTTTAATCAAGATTGGAAACCCTATTCCTTTAGCAATTTCTTTAGCTGCAGCAATATCTTCAATTGCTTCATCAGTTCCTGGCACCATTGGAATATTATAGCTCTTAACAGTATCTTTTGCTTTTAATTTATCTCCCATCAACTCCATAGCTTCAGGAGAAGGCCCTATAAATGTAATTCCTGCTTGAGTTATTTTTCGAGTAGCATCTGCATTCTCTGATAAAAATCCATAACCTGGATGCAAACCATCAACTTTTAAATCTTTACAAATCTGAATTATTTTATCTACTTGTAAATACGACTCACTTGATGGAGGTGGTCCAACACAAACAGCTTCATCAGCATACTTTACAAAAGGAGCATTTCTATCTGCTTCAGAAAAAATTGCTACAGTTTTAACTCCCATTTCTCTTGCCGAACGCATAACACGTAAAGCTATCTCACCCCGGTTGGCTATCAATATCTTATTCATAAATATCCATTTTTTTGAAGGCTTAAAGGTAGTCGTTTTTGTTGCAAGTTCAAAAGGTTTAAAATCATTTAATCTCCTTGGCTCATAAAATTGCCGAAAACTGATTTTCCAAAATTATAACTAAAAGTCAAACCTAAATATGGTGCAGGATCAACATCTTGACTCAAGCTTCCTTCCCATGAAGTTATTCTTTGAAGAACAGAATATCCACCTTCAACTTTTAATTTATAGTGGCTACCTAGTTTTGTATTTAAAGCTAAGTAGGTTTTTAATTGTCTGAGATTAAAAGTAATGTCATTATCTGAATAACCTGAGCCTTGCCTGTAAATTGTATTAATTCCGTTAAAATGAACTACAGCATCCATATTCACTTTTTTATTAAAACGGTAATTCAGTTTAGCATGAAGTGGAACAATTAGCTCAGCCCTAAAATCACTTTTACCTAATCTTGTCTTCAACCCTAATAACGGAAATGGTATAATTTTAACCTGATTTACCAATAAACCTGCTCCATAAAAATAAAATGTTTTCAAGTTTTTTGTTTTTATGTTAGCTACATAAGTTCTGAAATTTGGAGTAAAGCTTTTAGTAAATGTTTCATGATTTTCATCAGCAAAAACATTAGCAGAGTAGAGCCATATTCCTTTTCTTATACTTGCGGCTAAAGCCGTTATACCAATTCCAACCCTATAAATATTTTCATAATTATTATTATCTGAAACCCTAGGTTGAGCCACTCCAAAATTGTAATGCAAAAAGATTTGGCTTGCTTTAGCATCCATTTTTTTGAAATTGAAATTCTTTAAGTCAATACCTATTTTTGTTTTTAAAGGCTGGGTAAACTTTATATTGTATTTTGTTAGTTCAAAATCACTGGTATCACTAACTGAGGATGGCAACATATAATCTGAGCTTAAAGTTAGCCCTGGGTTAAATAATATACCAGTATTAAACGATTGTGATAACAAAAGTTCTCTATGAAGCATTGCTATAAAAAACAATACAAACAGTTTTATCTTGAAATTAAATTTCATCAAAATTTACTTAATCTTTTTAGGCTTCTCCTCATTAAAAAACTTATGCAAGATAGAGTTTCCAA
>JARGOE010000059.1:5103-16500 GCA_029210015.1 Vicingaceae bacterium | reverse complement strand
TCATAAGAATCAATTCCATCTATTTCAGAATCAACTACAAAATAATATGTTCCAGGACCAACGGCATTAAATAATATTTGATTTAGTCCATTCGATACAAACTGCTGATTAGCAATATTATAATCATCATTTGATAAGCAAGCCCCCCCTAAAGGACACCCAGATCCAACCCAAAAAGTATTAAGAATACTGTCGTTTGCATCCATAACATTGGATATGGTAACCCCTAATAAATAATTTCCAGTAGGCACTGTTATTTGATAATATCTATCTTCACCAGGAGTATTAAAACTTACACATGAAAAACTGTTTGCATTATTCGTGTCTCCAATAGTAGTTTCATTTAGTAAAAGGTCTCCACAATTCACAATAATTGGATTAATATCAGCAGAAATAGTAAGCTTAAAACTACATGTATCTATATTGTTGTTGATATCTGTTGCGGTAATAACAATCTTATGATCTCCCGCTGACAAGACAGTTCCAATAGTAGGGTTTTGTTTTATTGATAATATACCTAAACCACAACCATCATTTACAACAACAGAACTTGTTAAATCGGGTAAAGTATAATTACATGTAGGGCCTGCTAAAACAGTTGTATCATTTTTACAGACAGTTATGGTAGGTCCACATGGAGTAAAACAAGCTTGAATTGTACCTGTATTACCAGTATTTAAACCAGCGACTAATAAATTATCATTATCGCCAGAAACGGAGGAAAAGGGAGGGAGGTTAACTGTTTGGTCATAGGTTCCTGTAACAAAAATTTTATCCTTACCATAGTTTGCTATAGATACTCCTTTATCATCGTTTGAACCATTAGAAACTTGTACCCATTTAAAGATACCTGTATTATCAAAGCAAGTAACAAACAGCTCAGCACCTGCGGCACCAGTAATGTTAGCTGAAGGCATATGAAAAGGATCACTTTCGTATTGTCCAACAACTATAATGTTTCCATATCCATCAGCAATAATATCGTTACCTATATCGTCATCATGCTGAGCACCTCCTAAACTAATAACCCAATTATCACTGCCTGTAGCTTTATCTACTTGGGCAATAAAAGTGTTATCATGTTCGCCAGTTGTTAATGTTGAATTTGGAAATATTGCTCCATCTCTCAATAAGCCAGTTATGTATAAACCATCACAATCAACGGCAATAGCCATTCCTAAATTTCCATTGTCATTAGATTCTATCTGATTCATCCAGCCTAAAGTACCATCATTAGCATAAGCACCG
Organism: Vicingaceae bacterium; assembly: GCA_029210015.1. GTDB lineage: Bacteria > Bacteroidota > Bacteroidia > Flavobacteriales_E > Vicingaceae. Next base: position 15,252 of record JARGOE010000059.1, on the reverse strand, counting down.
TAAAATACATTTAAGTTACCATCAGCATTATTTAATTGCGGTGCTGGCAATAAATTATTACCTATGTCAGTAAACCTTATGGTTGTTCCTCTATATTCACCAATAACATAAACAGAATCTTGATCAGTAGTTAAATCTAACTTATATTCGTTAAGTAGTTTGCCTGAATCATAATCATCTCCATCACTTTTCATTTCAACCATCCAAAGTTCATTACCTGCAAAATCATATTTAAGTAGATAATTTGCAGATTTATTGTTGAAGGTTGATTCCGTTGAAAAGGGTCCAAAGGAGGCAGTTTTATCATAAGGCCCTAAAACGTAAAGTCCGTTTGAATTAGCTTCAATTTCATGTCCAGCTAAATTATCTGAGCTGGTTCCTGATTTACTCCAAATATAACCTCCAGATGAATTATAACAGGCAGTAAACATGTCTTCACCTCCACCAGAACCTAGACCACTAACAGATGGTCCGGATGCAGAGAAAAAACGCATAGCATTTTTGAAATAACCAGTCACATAAATATTTCCTGATGGTCCTACGCAAACACCTAAGGCCTCATCATCATCTGTTGAGCCCATATTTGTAACCCATTGTAATGTACCGTTAAAATCATATTTTAGTAAAAAGCCATCTAATTTTCCATTACCACCACCATTATTTATTTGCCCAGGATTAAGAGTGCTAAATGCAGTTTCATTATCAAAAGAACCTGCTATGTATAAAGATTGGTTAACAGAATCTACTGCTATAGAATAACCTTGTATTTTACCATTTGTAATGGATGCGTCCATCCATGACCATCCATTGCTGGCTGATTGAACACTCATGGTATAGAAACTCCCTAAGGTGTTACTCATAGAATTATAACTCGTACTCATCCAATCAGCACTTCTTTCAATGTCAGAAACCCTACACTCATCTAGTAAGCCATCTAAATCAAAACCAGGAAATCCTTCTCCAAGAAAAATCTCACTATTTGCTCCTCCATTGGGATTGTTACCATATCCAACTGGAGCACCTAATTGTGCTCCATTAAAATAGAATGTAATGGTTCTACTAGTGCTGTTTCTAGAAAAAGCTAGATGATTCCAAGCCCCTAAAACAATAGGAGCTGCTAATGTTGAAACTGCGCCTTCACCAATTCCGGAACCATACTCCCAAAATGCTCTGAGTTGATTAGTGTTAAGTACATTAAGTTTATAAGAATGATTATCAGCATTTGCTAAAGCAGGATTTCCGTACCCTATAATTGAATTATCTCCAGCCCCAGTTTGTAGAGTATTAAAATTTACCCAAGACTCTACAGTTACATCTCCTAAAATCCTTAATTCAGGCTGAATTCCTCCGTTCAATTTTTCATTAAAACTAAAGGATTGGCCACCAGCAATTTCAGCAAGAGGAGCATTTACTGTGCCTGTTGAAACTAAATTATTTGTGTTAGAGGTTCCATCAAATTCATCATTATTTAAGTGCCAAACACCTTTGTAGTTAGTATCCCATACAGTTGGGACACTTGAATCTACGGAAATACTAGAATTACCGTAGTGCATTATTATATCTGTATTAGCAGAAGTGCTTAAAGAAGGTATTCTAACCCATATAGTTATCGAACCTGATGTAGAATCGTAATCTTCTAATTGATGATCCAATAGAGTAATCCCATCACTTGCAGTAAATCTGATATCAAAACCATTACTATTCTCAACATTACCACCATTTAAAATAGATCTTAAATCTGGGTCAGTATGGCTTATTAATACGGGGAAATCTACGTGAGCAACACCACCATTGACTTGACTGCTTTGAATAGTTATTGTTTTGAAATAACCATACCCTGGTAACTGACCATAAGAGGCTATTACAAGCAATGTTAAAAACAATAATAAACAGTAATACTTTTTCATTACTTTTTGATTAAAAAAATGATCAAAACGCGCTAATATACTGAATTTACTGCAGATTTACTATAGATTGTGCTTGAATTCAAAATGTATCTGAATATTGTTTTTTATTTGATTAGATTTGAGGAAATCATTTTAGTTTTTGAAGAATTATAATTTATATCGAGTTATAAGTGTGTTAACATTTCTGTTATTTAATACAGGAACGTTTTATAGTCAATCATACCAGTTTAGTAAATACTCTGTAGATCAGGGTTTGCCTCAACAATATGTTTATTCTTTAAACCAAGATGATAATGGTTTTATTTGGATAGGAACAGGTGATGGTTTAGCAAAATTTGATGGTATTGATTTTACTAATTATACCAATGTAGATGGGTTAGCAGAAAATTTTGTTACCTGTTCTACTCAAGATTCAAATGGCGTAATTTGGACAGGGCATAATAAAGGTTCTATTAGTAAGATCAGTAATGGTAAAATTGAATCAGTTTTGTCTGACAGTCTATTAAATAGTAAGATTACTAGCCTTTTTATAGATTTTGAAGGTAGTCTTTGGGCGTCTTCTCAAAATGGATATGTAATTAGAATAAACCCTAAGGGTAAAGTCTCAAAACATAATCTTTATTTTGATAAAAAAACAATTAATTGTATTTCTGGAATAATTGATTCTCGAATATTAATAGCTACATCAGAAGGCTTGTATGCTTGGGAATTAGACGAAAAAGGAAACCCAATTAAAGAAGAGGAAATTAAAGGGTTTGCAAATACAATTGTACAAACCCTTCATCATAGTAAATCAATAAATAATAATTTTTGGGTAGGCACAGGAGAATCGGGGTTTTATCAATTAGATTATATTGGTAATGGGAAATTTAGATCTAGACATTTTGATGATAATAAGCTCCTTTCTAAAGCTTCTGTTAAATATATTGAGGAAGATAGGTATAAAAATTTATGGGTAAGTACTTATCAGGGGTTATTTAAAATTGTATACGATAAATCAAGTGATGGTTTATCACAAACTGTTCATTATAATGAAAAAAATGGATTATCAGATTATATAAACTTAACCTTAACAGATAGTGAGGGAAATACTTGGATAGGCTCATATGGAAATGGTCTCGCAATGATGAAAGATGAAATTTTTGTGTTCTATTCTCATGTTTCGGACGAAGTACCTAATGATACAAGATCTTTTTATTTTAGAGATGGAATTAGTTGGTTTGGTTTATCTTCTGGTTTATTAAAAATTGATCCAAATGCTGAAGAAAAATGGAAGTATTACAATGCTTCTAATGGTTTTAAAGATGTAGCAGTAACCTCAATTTTAGGTAAAGGAGATGAATTGTTTCTTAGTACTGATGGGGAAGGACTTATTCGTTTTAATACAAAAACGGAATCGTTTAAAAAGGAGTATCTAGTTACATCATATTTAGCTAACAAGATAAACACTTCTTTTGGAAAAAATAACAGCATATGGTTAGGTACTGAGGGAGGATTGATTGAAAAAAACTTTTTAAATGGAAACACAAAGTTTTATAAAACAAATGATGGGTTAACCCATAATTCAATTTATGACATCTTAGTTCTTAAACACAAAATTTATATTGGCTCTCATAGTAATTCACTTACAATTATTGAGGATGGAGAGATTTCTCATCAGGAAATATCAGAAGAAGATCAATTGATGGATATTTCGGCAATTGCAATTGATGGTAATAAAAATATATGGCTCGCAACACTAGGGAATGGAGTGTTTAGGCAAGAGAATGATAGTTTTATTCATATTTCTAGTAATGAAGGTCTTAAATCGGATTATTGTTATAGTATAATAGCTGATGATTATGGAGGTGTTTGGGTTGGTCATAGAGGTGCTTTAAGCAGAATAAGTATTGAATCAAATGCTATTGATGTTTTTTCTAAGTCAAATGGTATAACTGATGACTTCAACCCAAGAGCTACCTATAAAGATGGTAAAGGTTATATATGGTTTGGAACTCATCAAAGAACTATAAAGTTTAACCCAAGAAAATTTATCAAAAACACTACTCCTCCTTTTGTAAATATCAAAAAAATATGGATTTCCGATGAAGAGTATAATGTTTCTGACCTAATTGAACTACCCTATAAATCTTATAAACTAAAAATTGATTTTATCGGTATTAGTTTTAAGCAACCCGAGGGGGTAAAATACCAATATTACCTTGAAGGATATGATTTAAATTGGTCTGAAAGCTCATTAAGCAATAGTATTACCTACTCTAGACTTGATGATGGCGAGTACACTTTTAAAGTTAAGGCATGTAATAGTGATGGATTTTGTTCTGATGAAACTATAGGTTTTAAGATTGTAATAGCAACTCCATTCTGGAAAAAATGGTGGTTTTATCTTTTAATTCTGATTGGGTTAACTTTAATAATTATTTATATAATCAAGAAGAGAGAAGCGAATCAAAAAGAGATTCAGAAAAAACTTGAAACAGAGTTAGCAATAAGGACTAAAGAAGTAGTTAAAAAAAGCGCTGAAATTGAAGATAAAAACAAGAACATTACTGATAGTATTAATTATGCGCTTAAAATTCAACAATCAATATTACCTAGTAGCGAATTAATTGAAAGTCTATTTCCTGAATCCTTTATTTTTTATAAGCCAAGAGACATCGTAAGCGGAGATTTTTATTGGTATGAAAAAATTGATAATAAATTTGTTTTAGCATGTGCTGATTGTACTGGTCATGGTGTTCCTGGGGCTTTTATGAGTATGATTAGCAGTACTTTGTTGAAAGAGATTGCTAACCAATTTAGAATTACTGACCCAGCAAAATTTTTATATAAGTTAGATGCACTTTTAAATAAAACCTTAAAAAAATCTAAAGAAGTTACCATTCATGATGGATTAGATTTATCTCTTTGTGTGTTTGATATAGAAACTAATGAAATATCATTTTCAGGTGCTTATAGGCCAGTTGTTGTAATTAAAAAAGGTGTTTTAGAAAGATTTAAAACTACTTCAGTTTCTATTGGTGGTGATGATTATATGGACAAAGAATTCAAAACTTCCACAATCCAACTTGAACCTGGAGATATAGTTTATTTATTTACAGATGGATATCCCGATCAATTTGGTGGTGACAGAGGAAAAAAGTTATATTTAAAGGGGTTCGAAAGTTTATTAGAGTCAATTCATCACCTACCAATGAAAGACCAAAAGATTAAACTTGATGAATTTATTAATACATGGAAAAGAGATAATAAACAAGTTGATGATGTGTTAGTAATGGGAGTTAAAATTTTAAAAAAATGAGTTTAGGAAAGCAATATCAAGATTGTGAGAAAATTATCCTGAAAAATTATCAGGATTTAAGAAACAGGCATAGTGATAATCTTATATGCTCTCATATTGGAGAATTTTCACAAGAGATATTAATATCTTTAGTTTCACTTACAGCAAACTCATTATTAAAGGCCCCTTATTTAAAAGGGTTTAAAAGAAGGTTAGAATATATAATTATTGAAATTGTTCAAAATATTATTGCTCATTCAGATAAGATTCAAAAAAAATCTCAATTGGCTTATTTTATGGTTGTTGAAGAAAAAGATGGGTTTCAATTATATTCTACCAATACAATTCTTAATAAAAATGCACATCTTTTTGTTGATTGTATTAACAACCTTATAGAGTCAAATACAGATGAATTAAACACAATTCTAAAAAAACACTTGAAATTAGCAGAACTTGACAAAAGTGGTAGAGCTGGGATTGGATTGTTATCAATCCTATATAAAACTGATAAAAACTTTGCCTACGAGTTAATACAAATTGGGGAGGAAGTATCTATCTTAAATCTATCTTTAACTCTAAAAAAAGAAATGGCATGATATATAGACAAGCAACAAATGATAGTCCAGAAGTAAAATTTAATATTGAGTCAAAGATTCTTATTATAAAAGGAAATTCTTACCCTGAAAATTGTAGCGGATTATATAATCCGATTAAACAATTTATAGAAAACTATAATATTGAAGAAATGTCTAGTTTGGAATTGCATTGCCATTTCAATTTATTAAATTCAACATCATCAGTGCATATAGCTCAATTAATAATGCTTTTAGCCGATAAGAGATCCAAAGGATTAAACTGCAAAGTGATTTGGACTTATGATGAACACGATGAAGAAATGCTAGATTTAGGAGAAAAATTAGCTTCAATATCAAAGTTAGATATTGAGTTTAAAGTTGAATTAGATGATTAATTTGCCGGAATCATTTTTGAATTAAAAGGCATTTGAACTATACTACTAAAATCTGCACCAGATTCTTCTATTTCCTCGTCATGTTCATCATAAAACCAGTTAATCTCAACTTGCTTGCCTGAAATAGTAATAGATTTTAATATTCTAAGTATTTCAAGAATACTCTTAGAAGAGCTAGTATTAAAATAATCTAAGCGGAATGAGACAGTTGTTTTCTCCATTGGTGACTGACTGTATTTCTTTAGTTCATCAATAAACGGAGTATAAAACGTATTAGAATTTTCAGGAATTGATCTGCCTTCAATTAGAATCTCTCCATTAGTTTTGTTAAAAATAATTTCAGGGGTATCAGGTGTTTTATTCTCTTTATAAAAATTCATGTCTTACTTTTTACAAAGCAATATTAAGAAAATATAGGTTTATAAACTTATGTTATGTGTTGAGATAATAATGAATTGGTTAATTTTGGAAACTGTAAGATAACTAGTCTACACCTAGTGAAATTAAATGTTTTAATGAAAAGAATAGTCTTAGTATCTCTGTTATTGTTAATTAACTTAATTGCTTTTTCTCAAAACAAGTTCACTATTAGTGGTAATGTTAAAGATCTTTCTGATGGAGAGGATTTGATTGGGGTAACAATTTTTGTAAAGGAGTTGCCTGGAACAGGAGCTGTAACAAATATTTATGGGTTTTATTCACTGACTCTTCCTGAAGGGGAATATACTATTGAGTATAGTTTTATAGGTTATAAAACTATACCGTTTAAAGTAAATTTAAATCAAAATGTAAAAAAGAACATTGAACTTTCTGATAATGCTACCGAACTAGAAGTTTTTGAAGTAACTGCTGAAAAAGAAGATGAGAATATTCGTTCTACTGAAGTGGGAGTTTCTAAAATAGATATGAAAGAGATTGAATCTATCCCAGTTTTGTTTGGTGAAAGAGATGTGATGAAAACTCTTCAATTAATGCCTGGAGTAAAATCTGGTGGAGAAGGAAGTGCTGGTTTTTTTGTTAGAGGTGGTAGTGCAGATCAAAATTTGATATTATTAGATGAAGCCCCTGTTTATAATGCTTCTCATTTGTTAGGGTTTTTCTCAGTTTTTAATTCTGATGCTATTAAGGATGTGAAACTTTATAAAGGTAGTATGCCAGCTGAATTTGGTGGAAGGTTGTCATCTGTAATGGATATCAAAATGAAAGAAGGTAATTCTAAAGAACTTGAAGTGAGTGGGGGTATTGGGTTAATTTCTTCTAAATTAACAGTGGAAGCTCCGATAGTTAAAGATCGGGGTTCATTTATAGTTTCTGCTAGAAGAACTTATGCCGATATGTTTTTAGTTTTTTCTAAAAATGAAACTCAGAAAAATGCTTCATTATATTTTTATGATTTAAATATGAAAGCAAATTATCGTATCAACGAAAAAAATAGAGTCTTTTTATCTGGATACTTTGGTAGAGATAATTTAGGATTTGATGATTTGTTTGGTTTTAATTGGGGTAATGCAACAGGGACCTTTAGATGGAATCATTTATTTAGTGATAAGTTATTTAGCAACACTTCTTTTATATATAGTTACTATAATTATAAAATAAGTATTGAAGCTGCCAATTTTGATATCGCTTCTAATATTGAAGACTTTACAATTAAGGAAGATTTAGACTATTTTATTAATAGTAATAATACATTGAAATTTGGAGGAAGTGTTATTCATCACACTTTTGATCCAGGTAAAATAGCTTCAACAGTTGAGAATGGTGTTTTAAATGATACCAAGATTGAAAATAGGTATTCTCTAGAGAGTGCTTTATATGCTAGCAATGAACAAAAAATAGGTAGTCTTCTTACATTAACTTATGGGTTAAGGTATTCCAATTTTACCCAAATTGGTCCAGGTGAGATATATAGTTATAATGAAGATGGACAAGTTTCAGATACTAGTAATTATGACAAATTTGAACAAGTTGTAAGCTATAATGGCTTAGCTCCAAGATTTTCAGCTAAGTATTCTCTTAATGAATCATCTTCTCTTAAGGCATCTTATGCACGTTCATACCAATACTTACATTTGCTTTCTAACTCCTCAAGTGGCAGTCCAACTGATGCATGGATGCCAAGTAGTAATAATATTAAACCAGAAATTGCAGATCAAGTTGGAGTAGGTTATTTTAAAAATTTAAAGAAAAATTCTTACGAGTTTTCTGTTGAAACATATTATAAAGTATTAGATAATGCAATTGATTACAGAACTGGTGCAGAAGTAACTTTGAATGCAACTGTTGAAGGAGAACTATTATTTGGTGAAGGAAGAGCTTATGGGTTAGAGTTATATTTAAAGAAGAAGAAAGGAAAGTTTACTGGATGGATGAGCTACACATTATCTAGAAGTGAAGGAAGTTTTAAAGATATTGATAAAGGCAATTGGTTTCCTACAAAACAAGATAGAACACATGATATATCTTTAGTTGGAATTTGGTCTATTAGTGAGAGGGTTAAGTTGTCATCTACCTTTGTTTATTATACAGGAAATGCTGTTACCTTTCCAACAGGAAAATATGTAATTGATAATCAAACAATCAATTTATATTCTGAAAGAAATGGCTCTAGAATGCCAAACTATCATAGGATGGATATTGGGTTAACTATTGATAATAAAAAGTTTAAAGAGATTAAAAAACCAGATACTGGAGAAATAGAAAAAGTCAAAAAGAAAGTAGAATCGAGTTGGAATTTCTCTGTTTATAATGTTTATGGAAGAGAGAATGCATATTCAATTACGTTCCAAGAACAAGCGAATGACCCTACTAAAACTGAGATTGTTCAACTTTCTTTATTTAAAATAATACCATCAATTAGTTATAACTTTAGATTTTAAAATATGAAACAGATCTTTTTAATTATAAGTGTTATATCCTTTTTATTATTTTTCACATCCTGTGAAAAGAGAATAGATTTAGATTTGGATGAAGCCAATCAAAAATATGTTATTGAAGGGATTGTTCATGATAGGATGGGAGATAACTTTGTCCTTATTTCTAAAACAAAACCATTTAATGATAATGCTTCTGGACTTGAAAAAATTAGTGGAGCCAGTGTAAGAATAATGGACAACCTTAATAATAGCTATAATTTGTATGAGGTAGAACCGGGGTATTATACAGATTCAACTTTAATTGGTATTGCTAATCGAGAATATTCTTTATTGATAACAGTTGATAATAAAACATTTACTGCAAAATCATATTTGCATCCAAGGGTAGAAATAGATTCTCTTTCTCAAAGACAAACAGAAAGTTTGTTTTGGGATGACAAAGATATTCCTGAGTATCGAATTGACTGTTACTTTACTGAGCCAAGTGGTCTGGGAGATTTTTACAGAATTAAACCATTTGTTTTTGGTGAACAAGAAGATGGTTTTATTGCTTTTAATGATGACTTTTTTGATGGGCTTTCTACTTATTTGCCTGTTTTCGAATCGATTTTTTATGAGGGTGATTCTGTTACTGTACAATTATTAAGTGTAGATGAGCAAAATTACAGATACTTTAATGCCCTTTCTCTTGCACAGGATGGATTAGTGCCCGGAAATCCTGAGTCAAACATTGAAAATGAAGAAGCTGTAGGATATTTTGGAGCTTATGGAAATAGTGAAGAAAGTATTATTGTTTTGCCTGAGTAGTGTTAAGGGAACACAACAATAAAAGATTCAGTTATTCCATTTTCATTTTTAAGTTTTTTCTGAAGCAATGTAGCTTCTTCTGGAGTCTTTACTTTACCATAAGATATTTTTGTAAGTCCATTTACATTTCTTTTGATAATATCTCTATTTGAAATTTTATGTTTTGTGCAGTAAGAGTTAAGTCTTTTTTCTGAGAAATTAGATAAAGACAGAATTTGGACACTGTAGGTTTTACTATTATTTAACCTAATTTTTTCTTGTTCTTTTTTGAGTTGAGCCTCAGCTTCCTCTTTAGCTTTCTGTTCAGCT
>JARGOE010000059.1:0-5003 GCA_029210015.1 Vicingaceae bacterium | reverse complement strand
GCTTCTTCTTTGGCTTTCTGTTCAGCTAATAGTTGCTCTTGTTTAGCCTTTTCATTTTTAGAAATGAGAGTTTTATTATTAGTGTGTTCCTGAGATGCAATTAGAGTTTCATTAATGATGTTTATATGAGATAGCTTAACTAGTTTTTTTTCTTCGTTTTTAGAATACTCAATTCTTACAGGAAATAGAAATTCACCTTTCCCACTTAAAACTATGTTGAATTCTATATTAAGGACTCCCGAAAGTGGGACAGCCATAATGTAAAATTTGACTTCATTATTTTTACTATTAGCAAAAAATGTGTTGTTAGCTGATTTTTTATAAGTGTGAGTATTTTTTATAGAATAAATTACCCTAGCAATATCAACTCCTTTTAATCCCGAAATTTCAGTTTTAATAACATATTCATTGATTTTGTCTTTAGGTTCAACGGTATGTTTGCCAGTAACACTTTGGGCATTGATTAATTCTGTTGTACTGAATAATACAAACAGGCATAACAAATATTTAAATATTAAGTTCACCTAAAAAGAAGCATGGCTTCTACTTAATTACGTTAAGTTCTTTGCCTATTTTTTCAAAAGCATTAATTGCTTTATCTAAATGTTCTTTTGTATGAGCAGCAGAAATTTGAACTCTTATACGAGCTAAATCTTTAGGGACTACAGGATAAAAGAATCCAATAGCATAAATACCTTCTTGAAGTAATTTGTCAGCAAATTCTTGTGCTAATTTAGCATCATATAGCATTACCGGAACAATTGCAGAATCGCCATTTCGATATTCTAACCCAATTCTATCCATTCCCGCTTTAAAGTAATTTGTATTACTTTCTAAAGTATCTCTTAATTCAGTTGTAGAACTCAATAAATTAAAGACCTCTATAGCAGCCCCTACTATTGCTGGAGACAAAGAATTTGAAAACAAATATGGTCTTGAACGTTGACGAAGCATATCTATTACTTCTTTTTTACCAGAAGTAAAACCTCCCATGGCACCACCTAACGCTTTACCTAATGTAGAAGTAATAATATCAACTCTTCCCATTACATTATTATGTTCATGAGTCCCTCTTCCTGTTTTTCCAATAAACCCAGTGGCATGAGAATCATCAACCATAACCATCGCATCATATTTTTCAGCTAAATCACAAATCTGATCCAATTTAGCAACATATCCATCCATACTAAAAACACCATCAGTAACAATAATTCTATTACGTTGAGCTTGTGCAGCTTTTAGTTGCTCTTCTAAATCAGTCATGTCACTATTTTTATATCGATAGCGAGCAGCTTTACATAAACGTACACCATCAATAATAGATGCGTGATTTAATTCATCAGAAATAATAGCATCGTCTTTACCAAAAAGAGGTTCAAATACACCACCATTAGCATCAAAAGCTGCTGCATATAAAATCGTGTCTTCCATTCCTAAGAAATCCGAAATTTTAGCTTCTAATTCTTTATGGATATCTTGAGTACCACAAATAAAACGAACAGAGGACATTCCATACCCATGAGTGTCTAAGGCTTTTTTAGAACCTTCAATAACTTTTGGGTGAGAAGACAATCCTAAATAATTATTAGCACACATAATTACTACTTCTTCGCCAGTATTAACTTTTACTTCAGCACCCATCGGAGTAGTAATAATTCGTTCTTTCTTATAAAGACCTGCTTCTTCTATATTTTTTAATTCCTTTTGTAAATCTGCTTGTAATTTGCCGTACATAATATCTAAGTTTTAGAAAAACGAATTTAGTACTTTATCAAATCTTAAAAAAGAATTAGGAAGTTATATTGTTCTTAAACGATAAAAAATGTTAATACAGCTAAAAATAAGATGAACAAATAATTTATTTTACGATATTGTCGTCCGTTAACACTTTTTTAACCAATAATGGATTTTTTATATACCTTCTTAATTAGTATTTCACCTTTAGGCGAAGCACGTGTTGGTATCCCTTATGGAGTGTTAAAAGGAGTTCCTGTTGTATATGCTTTTTTAATAGGTTGGGGTGCAAATTTGTTTGTTTACCCTTTATTTTATAAAGGAATAAAACTATCTAACGAAGCTTTATGGAAAAGTCGTTGGTATAAAAAAAGTGCACTTTATTTATCGAAAAGAGCTAAGAGTAAAACAAAGAGTAGTATTCAAAAGTATGGCTTGTGGGGTTTGATGGTTTTTGTGATGATACCTTTACCTATTACAGGTGCATATATGGGAACTTTAGCTGCTTATATTTTAAGAATGGATTATAAAAAATCTCTTATAGCAGTGAATGTTGGTGTAACAATATCTTGTTTGATAATTGCTACAATGATGTATTTTGGCGAAAAAACTTTTTAATAAAAAAGCTCTACTATTTCTAGTAGAGCTTTTTACGTTATAATTTATTAGGATTAAACTAATCCTTGATCAATCATTGAATCAGCAACTTTTACGAATCCTGCAATGTTAGCACCTTTAACGTAGTCAACAGAACCACCGTCTTTACCATATTTAACACAAGCCTTATGGATTGAAACCATAATTCCATGTAATTTTTCATCTACTTCATCAGCAGTCCAAGATAGTCTTAAAGAGTTTTGAGACATTTCTAAACCAGAAGTAGCAACACCTCCAGCATTTGATGCTTTTCCAGGGGCGAATAAAATACCTTTTTTCTGAAATTCCTCAATAGCTTCTGGAGTTGAAGGCATATTAGCTCCTTCAGCAACTAGTTTGATTCCTTTGTCAATCAACATTTTTGCTTCTTCTCCATTTAATTCGTTTTGAGTTGCACAAGGTAAAGCAACATCAACATTACAAGGTAAATTCCAAGGTCTTTGTCCTTCAAAAAATTCAATATCTGGATAAATATCTGCCATCTCTTTGATTCTACCTCTTCTTACATTTTTTAATTCCATTAGGTAGTCTAAACCTTCTGTATGTATACCGTTTTGTGCGTATATATAACCTGAAGAATCAGAAACTGTTACAACCTTACCTCCTAAATGAATTACTTTTTGCAACGCATATTGTGCAACATTTCCTGAACCAGAAATTGCAACAGTTTTTCCATGAATAGAATCATTTACATTCTTTAACATTTCTTCAGCAAAATATACTGTTCCGTAACCAGTTGCTTCTGGTCTTATTAGAGAACCACCCCAGTTACGTCCTTTACCAGTTAAAACACCAGTAAATTCGTTCCTTAATCTTTTATATTGACCAAACATGTAGCCAATCTCTCTACCTCCAACACCAATATCTCCAGCAGGCACATCTGTATCTGGTCCAATGTGTCTTTGTAATTCAGTCATAAATGATTGACAGAATTTCATTACTTCGTTATCTGATTTTCCTTTTGGATCAAAATCAGAACCACCTTTACCACCCCCCATAGGTAGTGTAGTTAAAGAGTTCTTGAAAACTTGCTCAAACCCTAAGAATTTCAGGATTGATAAGTTTACAGATGGATGGAATCTTAATCCACCTTTGTAAGGACCAATTGCAGAGTTAAATTCTACTCTAAAACCTTTGTTAATTTGAATTTCGCCATTGTCATCTAACCATGGTACTCTAAACATAATAGTTCGCTCAGGCTCAACCATTCTTTCCAGAATTTTTGCTTCCTTATATTTAGGTTTGTCAGCAATAAAAGGTATTACTGCTTCAGCAACTTCCTCTACTGCTTGTAAAAATTCAGATTCGTGAGCTTGTTTAGCTCTAACGCCAGCCATAAAAGCGTCAATTTCTGCTTGGTGTTGTGACATATTATATCGTTTAAGTTAAGATAATTTTAAGTTAACAAATGTAATTTTTTTTAGATTTAAAGGCACATTTTTTCATTAAAAATGCAGGTATTATTTTAGTCCTAAATTTTTAATTTTTAAAGACGTTTGTTTTTTTATTTTTTTTTAATCTATATTTGTACTTTATTATGAAAATGACAATAAATACAAATTGGTGGTGGTTCAGTTTTAACTCAAAAAACGTGAACTAAAATCTATATATAATAATATTTAGAAAAGGCTTAACTCACGTTAAGCCTTTTTTTTTATCAAAAAATTAAAATGAAGATTACAACAAATACAAAAACTTTTATTGCTGACACCATTACTCCTGTGAGTTTGTATTTAAACTTGCGAGATAAGTTTTATAATAGTTTTCTATTAGAAAGTTCTGATTATCATAGCAATGAAAATGCTCAATCTTTTATTTGTTTAGAGCCTAGAGCTACTTTTAAGGTTGAAAATCAATCGATAATAATTAATGGGTTAGGTTTGAATAGTACAACTGAAATAAAGGCAAACAATCAGGTTGTTCAGTCTCTTCAAGAATTTATTAATCAGTTTAAAACTGATAGAAAAACGATAAATGGAGTTTTCGGGTATACTGGTTATGATGCTATTCAATATTTTGATAAGCTTTCTATAAGAGAAAACAAATCTGAAAATGCGATACCGGAATTAAGCTATAGCTTTTATAAATACATTATTCAGATTAACCATTTTAAAAATGAGTTAACTATTATTGAAAACCTAGTAGATGATGAAGAAAGTGAAATAGATAATATCGAAAAACTAGTTAATACCACATCTCATCCTAAATATCATTTTTATATTGAAGGAGAACAATCTTCAAATTTGACGGATAAAGATTTTAAAGACATGGTAACTAAAGGTAAATTTCATTGCCAAAGAGGAGATGTTTTTCAAATGGTATTATCACGTCAGTTTTCTCAGAAGTTTAAGGGAGATGATTTTAATCTATATAGAGCATTACGCTCAGTGAATCCTTCTCCTTATTTATTTTATTTCGATTTTGGAAATTATAAATTGTTTGGATCATCTCCAGAAGCACAAATAAAAGTAGAGAATGGTAAAGCTACCATTAATCCGATTGCTGGAACTTTTAAAAGGACAGGTAATGATATTGAGGATAGAGAATTGGCAGAAAAGTTATCAGCGGATCCTAAAGAAACTTCAGAGCATAATATGTTAGTTGATTTAGCT
>JARGOE010000058.1:10305-16580 GCA_029210015.1 Vicingaceae bacterium | reverse complement strand
TTGTAGCAATTTTTGCTGTTACTTTATTGGTAGTTGGATGTAAAACTACTGAACCAATTGAGTTGCCAGAGCAAACAATAACAATAGATAACCCTTATAAAGCCAAAAAACGTCCAGTTTATAATGCCTCTGAAACCAAAAAATTTGATTTAATTCATACAAAGTTAGATGTAAAATTTAATTGGGAAAAAGCTCATTTATATGGAAAGGCTGAATTGACATTAGCTCCTTATTTCTACTCTCAAAAACAATTAGTTTTAGATGCAAGAGGAATGGATATTCACAAGGTTGAACTTATTGTTGGCGGAGCATCTGACTTGAGTGAAGTTGCCATTTTTGAGTTGAATTATTCTTATGAAGATAGTTTACATCTACTAATTGATTTAGGTCAAGCTTATACAAGAAAAGATACTCTAATCATTAATATTAGTTACACATCAAAACCTAATGAGTTAGAAAAGGGTGGAAGTGAAGCTATAAGATCAGATAAAGGGTTATATTTTATCAATGAAAAAGCAGAAGATAAAGAGAAGCCTCAACAAATATGGACACAAGGAGAAACACAATCTAATTCAGCTTGGTTTCCAACAATTGATGCTCCTAATCAAAAAATGACACAAGAAATTGCGATTACTATTGAAAATAAATTTAAGACTTTATCAAACGGAACATTAACACATTCAGAAGATAATGGGAATGGAACCCGAACTGATTTTTGGGAACATAAAAAGCCTCATGCACCATATTTGGTTATGATGGCTATTGGAGAGTTTGCAGTAGTTAAAGATACATGGAGAGGTATTGATGTAGATTATTATGTAGAGAAGGAATATGAGTCTTATGCAAGGGATATTTTTGGATTAACTCCTGAAATGCTAGAATTTTATTCAAATCTATTAGGAGTTGATTATCCTTGGGCTAAATACAGTCAGGTAGTTGTTCGAGATTATGTTTCTGGAGCTATGGAAAATACTT
The DNA here is from genome assembly GCA_029210015.1 of Vicingaceae bacterium. Lineage (GTDB taxonomy): Bacteria > Bacteroidota > Bacteroidia > Flavobacteriales_E > Vicingaceae. The sequence goes on along the minus strand of JARGOE010000058.1, from coordinate 15,605 downwards.
CGGCAGTAATTCATGGAGATTTTGTTCAACAAACCAAACGAGAACTTATTGATGGAAGTGCAGGAGAAGATGTTATAGCTCATGAGCTTTTTCATCATTGGTTTGGAGATTTAGTTACTTGTGAGTCTTGGTCAAACCTTCCTTTAAATGAATCTTTTGCTACCTACGGAGAGGTTTTGTGGAGAGAGCACAAATATGGTGATGACAAAGCTGCTGAAGGATTACAAAATGATTTAACTAGCTATTTGAATGAGGTAAAAGATGGTAATCATAAAAATATGATTCGATTTGATTTCAAGCGTAGAGAAGATATGTTTGATAGACATACTTATCAAAAAGGTGGTAGAATTTTGCATATGCTTAGAAACTATATGGGAGATGATGCCTTTTTTGCATCATTAAAACTTTATTTAGAAGAGAACGAATATACTGATGTAGAAATGCACCAATTTAGAATGGCTTGTGAAAAAGTAACTGGAGAAGATTTAAATTGGTTCTTTAATCAATGGTTTTATGCCAAAGGACACCCAATTTTAGATATAAGTTATGACTATAATGATTCATTAAAAACAGAAACTGTATTGGTTGCTCAAATGCAAGACTTGGGTGTTGCACCAATTTTTAAATTACCTGTAAAAATTGACATTTATATTGATGGTAAAGTAGAAACTAAAGAAGTTGTAATTGATAAAGTAATCAATGAGTTTACGTTTGATGTTTCTGTTGAGCCTAACCTTGTAAATTTTGATGCTGACAAAATGCTTCTTTGTGAAAAAGTTGATAATCACAGTGAAAAAGAATGGGTTTTCATGTTTAAAAATGCACCTAGATATTTAGATAGATTTGAATCTTTATCAAAACTCACAAAATCTAAAACTGAAGATGCAATTACTTCTACTTTAGAAGGGTTGAATGATAAAAATCCAAGGATTAAAAGAATGTCAATAAATGGATGTAAGTTAGTTGTAAAAGAGAAACCTGAAGAACTGAAAAAGGCACTTTTAAATTTAGCTAAAAATGATAAAAGTTCAATTGTTAGAGGAGATGCAATTTATGCACTTTCTACTCATTTTGCTAAAGATGATACTGTAAAAGAGGTTTGTGTTAGTGGGGTTTCTGAACAGTCTTATTATGTAATAAGTAGTTCTTTAGAAGCATTAGCAGATGTGAGTTACGAAGACGCATTAAAATTTGCAAAGACTTATGAAGATGAAGAAAACACTGATATAAAGTATGCAATATGTAAAATATATGCTGATCATGGTTCTGCAGAGAATAATGATTATTTTATTAGAACTGCTGATGAGGTTAGTGTTTATGAGAAATATGGTGTTATTACATTGTATAGTAAATACCTTAAAAAACAGAATAATGAGACAATCACTAAAGGTGTTTTGGTTTTAGAGGAAACAGCAAAAGAAGAAGGTATTTGGTGGGTTAGAATGATAGGAATATCATCATTGATGGAATTGCAGGATATGTATAAAAATAGAATTCATGTAGCTGAAACAGAGTTAAAGGATTTAAAACCTGGGGATGATAAAGAGTTAGCTCTAAGAAATTCAATTGATGGAGACACAACTGTTAAGCAAAAGATAGAGGCGATACTAAATAAGATAAAAGAAACTGAGGAAAATCCTAGATTGAAAAAGATGTTGGGTGTAAAGTAATATTTAACCCTTATGGAGGTTGAAACAATAAATACAATAACTCTTGGTTATGCTTCTATTTCTATGCGAAGTGATGGCATTGTGCATACTCATATTTATTTAAAAGAAGCTGTTAGTCTAGAACAAGCAAAGGAGTTAGTTGACGCCTATTTAAAAGTTACTGAAAGTAAAAAAACTCCACACTTATTTACGGCAAATAAATTTGTAATTCTTGAAAAAGAAGTAATGGATTTTATGAAGAATGTTGCAAATGATTATGGTAAGGCTGATGCCATGGTTATAAGTTCTTTGCCACAAAAAATTACTGGAAATTTTTATTTAAAATTTATAAAACCAAAAGTGCCTACTAAGTTTTTTAGTAATAAAGAAAAAGCTGTTTTATGGTTAAAACAGTTTTTAGATTAATCTTTTACAAACTTTAAATTAATAGTTTCTGTTTCAGAATGAAATAGTTTAATGATGTAAACACCATTATCAAGGTTGTGTATGTCAATAATTTTTTCTTTAGAAAACTCTATTACTACTTTTCCTAATGTGTTAATTATTACCCCCTTGTTATAGTTGAAATTACTTTTTATTGTGATTTTTGAATTCGCAGGGTTAGGATAAATGCTTGTTTCTATTGTATTGTTAATGCCTGATATTCCTGCAGTAGTAATCGTGATTTGTTGAGTTATACTATCCGTAAAACAACTGTCTGTAGAGTAAACAATTAATTGAACTTGATAAGTGTTATTAGCATTATATGTATTGCTTGGGTTTTCTTGTGTGCTAGTGTTACCATCTCCAAAGTTCCAAGAATAATAGACATCATTATTTGATGTATTTGTGAAATTAATTGTTCCACCACCACTATATGTGAAATTTGCAGTTGGATGATTGGCATTAATTCTCCACAAGCTTAGGCTGTCTAAAACTGTATTGGTAGCAATGGTTTGTATATTAAATGCGTCAATTGTAGTTATGCCTGCAGGAACAAAGCTAGCTCCAATACAAGATTTTTGATATAAAGTAGAATAAAAGACACAGGCAGCTAAATAACTCCCATGTAAATTTGGGTGACTTCCATCTCCAGCATATAAATTAACTGAGGGGAAGCTGTCTCTCATATTTTTCCACGCTACACCAACAGGAGAGACAGTTGAACTATTTGTGTTAGCCATTTGCATGTAGGTGTTTCTTAGTTCTTGTTGCATACCATTGTAGGTGCATACTGGTGGATGTTGAGTACAGTAAGAAGCATCTCCATTTTGTCTTCCCCAAGTCATGTAGAAAACAACTTCACTACAACTATTATTATTTTTAATTAAACTATCTAAAGTGGTTGCATGAGGAGGGCTATAATCACCACCAGTAATAGACTGTGGTAAAGCTGGAATTTGACTTTGTTCTTGAAGTACAACATAATCCCATTGATCTTGATTTATTTTAGTTAGTGTTGTTGTATTATTTACATGGGCAGCAAAGTAATGCCCGCCAGGAGTACTTTGGTCAGTGTAAACAGTATCGCTTTTACTTAAAGCCAAGTCTTTTAAAAGTTGGGGTAAATCGTTAGCGTAGGTGTAGCTATTACCAATAAATAATACTTTTTTAATTTGTGCATTTACTGAAATTAGACTCAGTAGAGCAACGATAATAATTGTAATTTTTTTCATAAAAGATATTAATCTAGTACAAAGACGAGTAAATATATAAAAGGTAGCTTTTTCTTTTTTGATAAAGAGATTGATTCTTGTATTCCTACTTTTTCTTATTTTCTTTATCGTAATCTAATTCTCCGCCCCAATATCGCATTTGTTGCATTGCCCAGCTTATTCTTTTATTTAGATAGCGAGTAGGTTTTTTAGCATTAAATTTTCTAGGGTTAGGTAACGTAACTGCAATTGTCGCTGCTTCTCTCTTGCTTGTTGAAATTGAAGATTTTTTAAAGTAAGCTTTTGATGCTGCTTCAGCTCCATAAATTCCATCGCCCATTTCAATTACATTAAGGTAAACTTCCATAATCCGTTCTTTACTCCAAAAAACTTCTATTAAAAAGGTGAAATATACTTCAAAACCTTTTCTTACCCAACTTCTACTAGGCCATAAAAAAACGTTTTTGGCAACTTGTTGACTTATAGTACTTGCACCTCTTTTCTTTTTATTTGTCTTATTGTGTTTCATTGCTTTTTCAATCGCACCAAAATCAAAACCATTGTGCTTTAAATAGTTTTGATCTTCGCAACAAACTACTGCTAATTGTAAGTGAGGGGATAATTCTTCTAGAGGTTTCCAAGTTTTATCTAACTTCATTTCTTTATCGTCCGTTTTTTGTTCAACACAACGGATTAGCATTAGTGGTGTTACAGGTATAGATACCCATCTAAAAACGACAACAGAAACAATACTAATTGCAAAAAACCAAAGTGATAGTTTCCAGAATATTCGCCAAACTTTAGCTAATAGTTTTTTCATCAGATTTAAATGAAAAAGATTAAGTTTTCTGCTTCTTTTTCTTAGCAGCAGGGAATAAGATATTGTTTAATATTAGACGATATCCTGGTGAATTAGGGTGTAGGTTTAAATCTGTAGGAGGATCTCCAACCATGTGTTGATAATCTGCAGGGTCGTGTCCACCATAAAAAGTCCAAGTACCTTTACCCATTTCTCCATGTATGTATTTAGCTGAGTTTAAAGATTTGTTCTCTCCCATAATCAATACATTAGATTTTAAATATTGCTTATTGAAACCAGTTGTTTGACCGTAAAAACCATTTACTATTTGAGTGTGATTTTGACAAAGCATAGTTGGAACTATATCCCATTTTGCAGAAAAATCAAACAAAGTAAAATTGTCAATATTTTTTGGTGTTTTTACATGAGTTGGAGTAGCATCAATGGTAGAAAATTCATATTCCATTGGGTTAGTTTTTAATTGATAATCTTTAAATGCAAAAGATTTACTAAAATCTAATTGAGAAGTGTAGTTAGGTGTAGTTCCATCACCATCAAACATCCCTTCACAAATATCTAATCCCTCAGCAGCTAAAGCTATATCAAGTGCATCAGTTCCAGAGCACATGGCAAATAAAAATCCACCACCAACTGTAAAGTCTTTAATGTTTTTAGCAACAGCTAATTTTAACTGAGAGACTTTTGTGAACCCTAGTCTTGATGCTGTTTCTTCGTTATATCTAACTTGTTCTTTGTACCAAGCTGCATTTCTATAATGTGCATAAAATTTACCATACTGCCCTGTAAAATCTTCATGGTGTAAGTGTAACCAATCATATTTTGGTAATGCACCATTTATAATTTCATCATCATAAACAACTTCGTATGGTATTTCAGCATAGGTTAATACCAGTGTTACTGCATCATCCCAAGGCTGTTTGTTTTTTGGAGAGTAAACAGCAATTTTAGGAGCCTTTTGTAATTTCACCATATCCATATTAATTTCAGGATCAGAAATTTCACTTAAAATGGCAGTAGATTTTGCATTGGCAATTACTTCAAAAGAAACCCCTCTAATTATCAATTCCTCTTCAATTCCTTTGATGTGTTTCATCATAAAACTTCCACCACGGTAATTTAGTAGCCAATCTATTTCTAAATTGTTTTCTAATACCCAATAAGCAATACCATAAGCTT
>JARGOE010000058.1:0-10205 GCA_029210015.1 Vicingaceae bacterium | reverse complement strand
AGCCAATCTATTTCTAAATTGTTTTCTAATACCCAATAAGCAATACCATAAGCTTTTAGATGGTTCTTTTGTGTCTCATCCATTGGTATTAATAAATAGGTTGCACTCACTTTAAATGAGAAAAGACTAATTAATATGAGAAAAAATAACTTTTTCATAAGAATTAAAATTACAGATTTTTTACATGAAAATAATTAGAATGGAGCATCATCGTCATCACCACCATAATCAAAACCATCATCTTCAACATCATCCATTCTAGAAGATTTAGTTATAGTTCCTTCATTATCAAAATCAGAACCTATTGGCATTGAAGCGAAATTGTCATTATCAAAGTCATCGAAATCGTTCATCCCTTTTTCTAAATCTTGGAATTTAGCTAACTGGTTAATGAACTTCAGTTGAACATCACAAACAGAACCATTACGGTGTTTTGCAATAATAATATTTGCAACTCCATTTGTAGGGTTTCCTTCTTCATCTTCAACTAAACCATAATATTCTGGTCGGTGAATAAACTGAACCATATCGGCATCTTGCTCAATAGAACCAGATTCCCTTAAATCCGAAAGTTGAGGACGTTTATCTCCACCTCTTGTTTCTACAGCTCTACTTAACTGCGATAAGGCTAAAACAGGAATACTTAATTCTTTAGCAATACTTTTTAACGATCTAGAAATTGTACTAATTTCCTGCTCTCTATTTCCTCCGTTTTTACCATCTCCACCAGCAGTCATTAATTGTAAGTAATCAATAATTAATAACTGAATATCGTGTTGTGCTTTTAATCTTCTGGCTTTTGCTCTTAGTTCAAAAACTGATAATCCAGGTGTATCATCAATAAATATTTTAGCCTCAGCCAAATCAGTTATCTTAGTATGTATTTGTGTTATTTCATCATTTCGTAAATTTCCACTTCTTAATTTTTCTGAAGAAATTTCAGATTCAGCCGAAACTAAACGAGTAACCAACTGAACAGAAGACATCTCTAAAGAGAAAAATGCAACCGGTTTACCAAAATCAACTGCAGCATTTCTAGCTAAAGAAAGTACATAAGATGTTTTTCCCATTGCAGGACGCGCAGCAATAATTACTAAATCTGATTGTTGCCAACCAGAAGTAACTCTATCTAAAGCAGTAAAACCAGAAGCAACACCAGTAACACCGGTTTCTTGTCCTTTTGCTTCTTCAATTTGCTTCATCGATTCTCGAATTAAATCCGACATCGATTCATAATTTTTCCTAATATTTCCTTCGGCAACAGAGAATAAACTGCTTTCAGCTTTGTCTAATAAAGAAAAGACATCTGTTGTTTCATCATAAGCATCAGTAATGATATCTGAAGAAATTCGGATTAATTCTCGTTGAATATATTTTTGCGCAATAATTCTTGCGTGATATTCAATGTTTGCTGCAGATGCAACTCTGTTAGTTAGTTGGGTTATATAGTATGGTCCACCAACTAACTCTAATTCACCATTTTGTTTTAACTCATTAGTAACAGTTAGAATATCAACAGGCTCAGAGTTTTGGAATAAACTAAGAATAACTGCAAATATTTTTTGGTGAGCATCTTTATAAAAACTTTTAGGTTGTAAAATGTCAATTGCAGCATTTACAGCTTCTTTTTCAAGCATTAAAGCACCCAAAACAGCTTCTTCTAAATCAACAGCTTGTGGCGGAAGCTTACCATGCTCTAAACCTTGAGGCATTGGTGTCGCCTGTCTAGTTCTTTTTCTTGATGGTATTTTATCTGTTTCTGCCATAGCTTCCAAAGTTACAAATACTGTGTAGATGATTAATGAATCTTAAAAGAATAATCTTTATACTTTTTAACGAGATTAATCAGTTAAAGTTTAACAGTTTAGCATTTTATTAACCGCTTATTAACCAGATTATGAACATTAATTAGTTTTAGACTAAAAAGCTTACTTTTATTAAATGAAGCGATTAATATTCTCTTTTATTGTATTGGCTGCTTGCTTTTTTTCTTGCTCTAAAGAAAAAGATGGAACTCCACCTAAAATTACTGTAACTAACCCATTAAATTCTCAACAAATTAATGGGGTTGATACCATTCAAATAGAATTTGAAGTTGCAGATAACATGAATATTGAAAACATCCAAGTATCTCTTAAAAACACTAATGATATTGGTGTTGGTCAAAGCATTGTTAAAAGACCCGACACAAAAAAATATTCTTTTAATGAATTATTTTACCTAAATGATATACTATTAGAATCCGGAGTTTATTATTTTGATATTAGTGCTTCAGATGGAGAAAATACTACTCGTAAATATGTACAAGTTAACTTGAATGAAGTAGCTAAATATCGCGAAGGGATTTTTATTTCAAGTTATAATGGGGCAAGTTCGGATGTTTATTTAATGGATAATAGTTTTCAAACTAGCTATTATAAAAATTATGTTGGAGATGTTTTAGGCATAGCAGTTAATTCATATCATCAGCAATTAATACACTCATGTTATACTTCTGGATCAATGATTGCAACTGATTTGATGACCAATACTACTGCATGGAGCGTGTCTGCTCAATCATCATCAACTCCTTATTATACAGGGATGATATTAGGGCAAGATCATAAAGTTTATACTGGGTACTATGACGGTAGATTTAAGGCTTTTAATACTTCTGGATCTGCAAGTATTAACGGGTTGGCTAATCAAAGTTTTTATATTGAAAAAAGTGCATTGTTAGGCGATTATTATGTTACAGAACAACAATCTATACCAGTAGGACAAGTAAATATTGTTCTTAATTGGGCAGTGTCTGGGGTTCAGTTTCAGCAAGCTATAGTTAACGAAGATATTAAAGGAATTTATCAGCATTCTAATAACGAAATGATTTTATTAACTAATACTGCTTCAAATACAGGGAACGTAGCTTTCTATTATTTGAGTACAGGATTAATTGGACATCCCTTTAGTTTGAGTATTGGAAAAATTGAAGATTGTGTAGAGATTAGCTCAGGGTTATATCTGGTTGCTGAAGGTAATAATTTGACCTACATTAATACAACTAATTTCACTACTCTAACTTATTTAGTTGGAGTAAATGCTAATTTGTTGAGGTTTGATAGTTTTTCGAACGAACTTTTTGTTGTGGATGGGAATCAGTTAACCATTTATGATTACAGTTCAAAAGCAGTGAAATCGATATACTCTCATCCAACAGCTATTGTTGATTTAGATTTTTGGTACAATAAGTAGTGTTTTTTACTACTCGTTAATTACACCCATTGCACAGAATTTTTCAATTCTATCTTCAACTAATTTTTCAGAGTTAACTTTTGTAAGCTTTGTTAAATGTTTAGAAATTTCTTTTTTAACTATTGCAAACATCTCATCAGGGTTAGTGTGAGCTCCACCACAAGGTTCTTTTATAACGCCATCAATTAACTTGTTTTCCAACATGTCTTCAGCAGTGAGTTTTAATGCTTCAGCAGCTTGTTCTTTAAATTCCCAGCTTCTCCATAAAATAGATGAACATGATTCAGGCGAAATAACAGAATACCATGTGTTTTCTAGCATTAATACTTGGTCACCAATACCAATTCCTAAAGCTCCACCAGATGCCCCTTCACCAATAATAATAACAATAATAGGCACTTTTAATTGAGACATTTCTAGTAGGTTTCGAGCAATTGCTTCACCTTGTCCTCTTTCTTCAGCTTCTAATCCTGGAAATGCACCTGGAGTATCTACAAAACAAACAACAGGTTTGTTAAACTTCTCAGCCATTTTCATTAAACGCAAAGCTTTTCTATACCCCTCAGGATTTGCCATTCCAAAGTTTCTGTATTGACGCATTTTAGTATTTACACCTTTCTGCTGACCAATAAACATTACAGTTTGCCCATCAATACTACCAAAACCTCCAACCATGGCTTTGTCATCTTTCACAGTTCTGTCTCCATGTAGTTCAATAAACTCACCACCGCTAACTGCTTTTATATAGCTTAATGTGTAAGGTCTTTCTGGATGACGAGATACTTGAACTCTTTGCCATGCTGTAAGATTACTGTAAATTTCTTTACGAGTATCTTTTAACTTCTTTTCAATTTCTTTTACAATTTTAGAAGTGTCAACATCTTTCTCTTCTTGAAGAGTAATGTTTTTCTCTAATTGTTCTTCCAATTCTTTTATTGGTTCCTCAAAATCTAAATATACCGCCATACTTTTATAATAAAAAAACAGATTGCTAAATTACTAAATTTGTTCAATCAGCATTTTTGTAATGCTTATTTTTGAATACTTTTTATTTAATAATGATAGTATTTCCAAACGCTAAAATAAATATAGGACTTAATGTGGTTGAAAAACGTGTTGACGGATTTCATAATATTGAAAGCATTTTTTATCCTGTTAATCAGTTAACAGATGTATTGGAAATTATAAAGCAAGATGGTGATTCAATTAAATTTTCTAGTTCTGGGTTTGATATTCCCAGAAAAGAAGGAGAATTAAATTTGTGTGAACAAGCCTATCATCTCATTAAAAATGATTTTGATATTTCTGGTGTACAAATTCATTTGCATAAAGTAATACCAATTGGTGCTGGTTTAGGTGGAGGTTCTGCTGATGCGGCTTTTACTTTAAAAGTGTTGAATGAATTATTTGAGTTGGACTTGACTGATCAAAAATTAATTGAATACGCACAAAAGTTAGGAAGCGATTGTGCTTTTTTTATCAAAAACAAACCTATTTATGCTTACCATAAAGGAGATGATTTTGAAGAAATTGAATTGGATTTGTCAGGTTATCAAATAAATATAGAATACCCTAATATTCATATTTCTACTGCTGAAGCTTATCGTGGAGTTATGGTAAAATCATCCAATCAAAATTTAAAAGAACTAATATCTGAACCAATAGAAAGTTGGAAAGAAAACCTTAAAAATGATTTTGAGTTATCTGTTTTTCCAAATCACCCTAATATTGAAAAATTAAAAGCTAAAATGTATCATGATGGAGCAAAGTATGCATCCATGACAGGTAGTGGTTCTGCGGTTTTCGGAATTTTTTAAAATAATTTGTAACTTTTCGTAACCCTCGTTCGTCACACATACAAACAGCATCGTTAAATGACTGTAAAAGAATACAATAAAACAGTAGATCTATACTCAGACAACCTTTATCGCTTTGTGTTGAAAAACATAAAGGATGATGCTAAGGCACAAGATATTGTGCAGGATACTTACGTTAAGTTTTGGGAAAAGAAAGATGATGTAGACGAGAAAAAAATCAAGTCTTATCTTTTTACTACAGCCTATCACAAATTAATTGATGTAGTAAGAAGAGATAAAAAACAAGGTTCATTCGAATTGGTAAAAGAAGAAAATTATAGCACAGAAAGTGATTATTCCGATTTGCAAGAAATTTTGCATCAAGCAATAGGGCAATTACCAGAAGATCAAAAAGCTGTTATTCTTTTAAGAGATTACGAAGGTTATGCTTACGATGAAATTGCAGAAATAACTGGGATGAGTGAATCGCAAGTTAAAGTTTACATTTTTAGAGGAAGAAAATTTTTAAAGAACTATTTGGGAAGTATAGAAGCGATATTATGAGTTTAATCACAAAAAATAATTACGAAGCATTTTTGCTTGATTATGTTGAGGGGAATTTATCTCCAGAACATACAGCAGAATTGATGTTATTTTTTGAAAACAACCCTGAGCTTAAAGAAGACTTGGAAGGGTTTGATTTATTAACGCTTGATGTTCCTGAAACTAATCTTGAAAATAAAGAAGTTTTAAAAATTAATGAGAATAGAATAACTGCTTTAACTTTTGATGATTATGCAATTGCAGAAATTGAAGGATTGAATTCAGAAGAAAAATCGGCTGCGTTTTATGTTTTCTTAAAGCAAAATCCAATTTATCAAAAAGAGTTTGAGGTTTATAAAAAATCAAAACTAATAGCTCCAGCTTTAGTGTTTGAAGATAAACCAGTGTTAAAAAGGGAACAGAAAGTTATACCTTTATATTGGTGGGTAACATCTGCGGCTGCAGTTATTTTAGCACTGTTTTTATTGAATGGAATTAATTGGAATGATGAGGAAACAATTCCAATAATAGCTAATGAAATTGAAAACAATATAGTAAAAGAAGAGTCTCTTAACAATCTTGAAAATGTAGTTAAGGAAAGTTTAATTGCAGAAGAAATTGAGGTAGTTGAAAAAGTAGAGGATGTAAAAAATGAAAGAATTATTCAACCCAAAAAGCCTCAACCTATTATAGTAAAAGAAGAGGAGCCCGAAGTTATTCTAGCTAATGAAATAATTCCCGAGATAATCAAAGATTCTATTTCTAATCAATTGAATAATCCAAAAGAAGAAATTGTTAATGAAGAGGAAGTGTTATTGGCAAGTAGTGATAATGTGAAAATTGTTTATGAAGAAGATGAGGTAGAGGATAATTCATCACAAAATATTAATACAAAAAAACCTAGCAAATTTGATGCGGTGAGAGCTGTAATTAAGCAGCAAGTTAGAGAGAAGTTTTTGGATAAGGTAAAGGATGAAACAGCTGTAGCCCTTAATGATGGGCCATTTAGCTTCTTAAAAGGAAAAAAATAAAAAAAGATTGTAACAAATTAAAGTAGGTGTTCGTCCTACTATCAAACACCGGTGATATTTTAAGTTGAATTAAAAAAAACAAAATGAAAAAGATAATAGTTAGTATCATATCACTTTTAATAGTAGGGCAAATTTTTGCACAAAGTATCAATAGAGAAATAGAAGATTTTAACTTTTTGCAAGTTAAAAATGCCTTAGAAGTTGAATTAGTGCATGGAGATAAAAATACGGTAGTAATTTCAGGGGTAAGTACAGAAGATGCCGAAAAAATTAAAACCGAAATTAAAGACGGGGAACTGTTAATTGCTTCAGAAGGAAAATTAAAAAGTAAAGATGCAATAGTAGTTCAATTAACCTATAAAAATTTAAGAGGTATTCGTCAAAGTGGGTCTTCAGAAATAACGATGACTAATGCTTATAAATCGGATAAGTTTAGTGTACAAGGTAGTGGAGCAATTGAGGCCGATTTTAAATTAGAAGTTATAGATTTGTCTGTCGATTTTTCAGGAGCAAGTGATATTAAGTTGTCTGGCTCAGCTACTAATTTCGATTTAGTTTTAAGTGGAGCTTCTGATTTAAAAGCACAAGAATTTATAGCACAAAATATTAAAGTAAATGTTTCTGGGGCATCTGATTTAAAAGTGTATGCTGCAAAATCTATTACAGGGAAAGCTAGTGGAGCATCAAATATAAATGTGAAGGGTAGTCCAGAAGTTAGAGCAATCAATTCATCAACTGCAACCAGCACATCTTATTATTCTGAAAATGTATCTATAAATATGGGTAAAAACAATATAGATATAAGAGATGAGAATGTTAATGCTAATTTAGGAAATAAAGGGGTTGATGTAAATTCTGATACTGCTGTGGTTAAATGGGGAGTAACTCGAGTAGTTATGATAGGGGATTCTGTTTCTATTACAAGAACTCCAAAACCAAGAAAAAATCATTGGGCAGGTGTTGATTTAGGAATAAATGGATTTATGACTTCAGGTGGTAGTTTAGATTTAAGCAACCCAGCTCATTTTGAGCAAACCAATCCAGAAAAAGTAACGCAGTTTATGGAGTTAGATTTAAATAAATCATGGACAGTTAGTATTAACTTTTTAGAGCTGTATATCCCAATAAAAAATCATCATTTTGGATTAGTTACTGGGCTAGGTACAGAATGGAATAACTATGAATTAAAAAACAATGTTAGGCTAACACCTCAAGGAGGAGAGTATGTGTTTGATGAAGTAAATGAGTATAATCAAGATTATACATGGGGAGTAGTTGATACTAACTTTAATCTAACTAAAAATCGTTTCAAAACTTGGTTTGTAAATGCGCCATTATTGTTAGAGATTAATCCAGGAAAAACAAGAAAGAAAACATTTCATTTATCAACTGGAGCAATATTTGGTTTGAATTTACAAACTAAAATGAAGTATAAATTCAATGATAAAGGAGAAGATAAAAAAGTAAAAGATAAAGACAGTTTTAATACTAATCCGTTTAGAGTTAGTTTGACAGCTCGTGCAGGTATTGGTTGGTTTAATGTTTTTGCAACATATAGTTTAACGCCTTTATTTGAAAGCGGAAGTGGTCCAGAATTGTATCCGTTTTCTGTAGGAGTAACGTTAGTAGGTTTTTAAAAATTACCACCTTTATTACCCTCCTGTTTAGTTAGTGTACATGAGCCCCGCGATTCTGTGGGGCTTTTTGTTATAAAAAAGCCTCAGATTTCTCTGAGGCTTGATGTTTTTCTTTATCTGAATAAAGTTACAGTTCCTTTATATACTTCTGGTTCAGAAGTGTTTTCATCATATACCTCAAGTATATAAAAGTAGGTTCCATCTGTTACTTCAACTCCAGCAGTTGTTCTCCCGTCCCAATCGTTTTTATAATTAGTTTTTTCAAACATTATGATTCCCCAACGGTTAAATACTTTTAAATAATTATTATAATTTTCTAAATTTTTAAAAACTAATAGATCGTTATTCCCATCTCCATTAGGTGTAAATACATTAGGTACAATAATATTTTGAGGACCTACAACGTATGGTATTGTAATGGTATCAGTACAACCATTTGCATCGGTTACAATTAATGTTACATAATAAGTGCCAGATCCATGGTATGTGTGTGTTGGATTTGGTATATGATTATTTCCAGCTGGGCTATTGTCTCCCCATATCCATTCCCAAGAAACAATATTTCCTATAGAATTATCATTAAAAGAAACAGGTACATTTGATTGGCTGTTGCCAGGAGGAGAAGCTGTGAAAGCAGCTGTTGGTCCAAGAAACATTGGTGGGCATACTGTGTCTGTTAAAATAGTGTCACAAGTAGTAAATATTTTTGCGCGAAAACAATCTCCTGAATTAATACCCGATTGAGATATAGAATCAAAAGTTGCACCGTTAATGTCTGTCCAAGGGCCAGAAGCAACAGATATTTGCCATTGGATATTGCCTTGAGAACCAAGAAGCCATAAATCAATATTTCCCTTACAATCAGCATCATAATCTATTGTTCCGTTTATTGATTTATCAGGTATAATTACACAAATTGTATCAGAGTATATTGTATCACATAAACTTGCAATTTGAACCCTAAAACAATCTCCTGTATTCAATCCTGTTTGAAAAAGAGAGTCTAATGTAGCTCCAGAAACATTGGTGAATGGACCAGAAGCAATAGATGATTGCCATTGAAGATCCCCCTGATGTCCAGTTATATTAAAAGATACATTTCCATTACAATCAGCAGTGTAATTAACCACTCCATTAACAGAAGGTGTTAGATTTCCTAAACAAACAGAATCAGAAAATATAGAGCCACATGGCGTAGTAATTTCTACTCTAAAACAATCTCCAGCATTAACACCAGTTTGAGATAAAGTATCAAAATTAGCCCCTACAATATTTGTAAAAGGTCCACCAGTAGAAGTTTGCCATTGTAGACTACCTTGATATCCTGTAATATTTAAGTTTACATTACCATTACAATCAGCAGTATAAGTTATAGGGCCTTTAACAGGTAATGGTAAAGGAGTAACTGTAATAGGTATTACAGTGGAGGCCCCACCTTTACAAGAACTAGTAGTGTCTCCAACAGTTATTGATAGCGTGTATGTTGTAGTTACACTCGGTGATGCTATTGGGTAAGGACATGTGTCACATGAAAAATTAAAAGGTACATTAATTGGTTCACCACTAACTACAGACCACTTATAAGTGGTATCTGTAGAGCACCCTATTATTCCACACCCACCATTTCCTGGTGTGTAATTCCATCCCAATTGTGTAGATCCACAAAATGCTTGTGGTGTAGCTGTTAGAACTAGCGTCCCTCCAGATGAAGCAGAGTCGCAAGCCATTTTAGGTAATAAATCTGAAATAAAATCTATGATGTTAGGGTCATTGGGTGACCCCATTAATCCTACATTAGTACAAGTACTAGATGTAGGGAAAATATTAAAATCTCCAATAGAAACCAATGCTCCTTTACCAGAAATCATATCGCCATGACAAAATCTAACTCCAACAATATCTCCAGTTGTAGTAGATGTATTACAAGTAGGGGTAGCTTCAAATAATACATTTTTGGGAGGTGTGCC
>JARGOE010000057.1:13513-17291 GCA_029210015.1 Vicingaceae bacterium | reverse complement strand
CCATATTCTACTGCCCAAGCCCAACCAATAGTAAATTTATGGTAACGAAGCATATCTAAAACGCCAACCATTGGCAAAGCTACTTTTGCAATACCTGGATTTTGGGTTATTGTTGCTCCAACTAATAACCCACCATTAGATCTTCCGTGAACGGCTAGTTTTTCAGTGCTAGTGTATTTTTCTGCTTTTAAGTATGCTGCTGCTGCTGAAAAATCATCAAATACATTTTGCTTGTTCTTTAACATTCCTGCTTTGTGCCATGCTGATCCATACTCACTTCCGCCTCTAAGGTTGGCAACAGCATATATTCCACCATTCATCATAAACACACTTTTAGCTACATCAAAACTTGGTTTGTAGCTAATGTCAAAACCGCCATATCCATATAGAAGAGTAGGGTTAGTTCCATCTTTTTTTATTCCCTTTTTGTAAGAAATAAACAATGGTATTTTAGTGCCGTCTTTACTTGGATAAAATACTTGCTCCGTTACATATTCTTCAGAATTGAAATTTATTTCTGGTTTAAAATACAATTCATAATCAAGTGAATTGATGTCCAGCTTGTAGATGCTTGCAGGCGAAGTAAATGAAGTAAATGTAAAATATGCTTCAGGTTCATTTCTTTTCCCATTAACTCCATAACAAATTCCGATGCCAGGTAATTTAAGGTCGTTAATGTATGCTCCATCTAAATTGTAACATTCTATTTTACTTTGCACATCTTTTAAGTAGGTGGCAAAAACTTTATCGCCAACTATACTAATACCTTCTAAAACATATTCTTTTTCTGCAATAAAATCTTTCCATTTATCAATTGAGTTGTTGGCTAAAGTAGTTGATGCAATTCGTTTGTTAGGAGCATTTATATTAGTTTGAAGTAACAGGTTATCATTAATATTATCAATTACCCAGGTATCGTTGTCAAAATGCTCAACAATAGTTTTAAAGTCACTATTTGGTTGTGATAAATCTTTTACAACCACATTGTTTCCACTTGTACCTTTGCTTCCGTAAACGATTAAAAAACGTTCGTCATCTGTCAAACTGCAATAATGACTTTTTAAAGGTTCTGCATCATCCCTGTATATTGTTTTGTCAGCAGTTTGTTCAGTACCTAATTCATGATAAAATAATGTGTGAAACTCATTTTTGGTAGATAATTCTTTACCACTGTCTGGAGCTTTATAACCACTATAATAAAAACCATTTTTATGCCAGTTAATTCCTGAAAACTTAACCCATTTAATGGTCTCTGAAAGCAGTTCTTTTGTTTCAATATTCATAATGAAAATTTCTTTCCAATCACTACCAGCTTTAGAAACTAAATAACCTAAGTATTTGTTGTCTTTAGAAAAGCTAACTCCACCAATAGATGTAGTGCCATCTTCAGATAAAGTGTTAGGGTCTAATAAAATTTCTTCTTTTCCATCTTCACCAGTTCTAATGTAATAAACAGATTGATTTTGTTTTCCATTATTTTTGGTGTAAACATAATAATCACCATGTTTGCTAGGAGCACTCATTGATGCATAATCCCATAAGTCAGATAATTGTTGTTTTAACTTACCTCTAAATGGAATACTATCAATAAAGGCGCTGGTTACTTTTCGTTGAGCAGTAACCCAATTTTTTGTTGCTTCACTATTGTCATCTTCTAACCAACGGTAAGGGTCTGCAATTTTAGTTCCAAAATAATCATCTACAACAGTAGTGTCTTGAAATGTTTCTGGGTACTCAATTGTTGAAATAGTTTTTTCGTTATTCTCACTTGAAGAGCAGCTAGCCAATACTGTTAAGCCTAAAGCTATATAAAATAGTTTCATAGTAGTAAAGTTTGTAAGTGCTTAAAATTACAGATTAGGACTTTAGATTAAAACACATTGGCAATGTTTCTTCTTGTCAGTTTTAAGTCCTGTAAGAGTGCAGATTTTACTTTAATGGTAAACAAATAACTTTGTCTTTGACCAAAAGGTACCCAATTAAAACTCATTTCCCAACAATGCAAATCTCTATATATATCTACTGATGTATAAGACAAATCTTTAAGTTCAAAATCATAACCAGAGTTAAATCCTACTTTCCATTTAGGGGTTAAACTAAAATCTCCGTTAAAGTTTAAGGTTTGGATTATACTACTTTGGTATTGTGGCTTAGAGTATCTAATGTTATAACTTACTCTCAAGTTCCAAGGAATATTAAAATCGATATATGCTTCTGGGTTCGCTCTTATATATTCTAGTTCTGCTTCTGTTCCATAATTACTATTTTCGGTAGTATTATTATCTGCTTTACCGTTTAGGGAAAAACCTACAGCTAAACTTGAGGAAACCAAACGACCAAATCTGCCATTTTGAGCATATTCTGAAGAATTGATTTTAGTAATAGCACCTGTTGTAGTATTAGAGTCTAATGCATAAGGGTCTAAGCTACCAGTATAGTTTAATGTAATTCGTTTGAAAATATTAGTACGAGCATTAATTAATATGTTACTCCAATTTAAAGAATCTACGGAAGTATTGTAGCTTGAAGAAAAGCGTAAACTCTCTAGTAATTTAATCTTTTTATCTTCTCCTAAACTATCTTTTCGGTTTCTAACTTTCATCTCAAAGTTATTCATTAAGCTCATATTTACTAGGCCTGCTTCAGCAGTATTTGACCTTCCATAAATACCATTTTCAAAAATTGAATATTCATACTCAACATTGTTAGAGTCAGTATAACTCCTTAAACCACTATTGTTTTCTGGGGTATATGAAACACCAATGCTTGGAGTAATTACATGTCTTAATGCTTTAATTAGTTTCCCCTTGTATTGATACATTCCATAAATTTTTGTTGTCAAGTTTATGGCTGTAATAACAGTGTTACCTCTAACAAATCCACTAACAGTATCTGTATTTAATTGATTATTTTGATTGTCCCATGTTTTGTTGATAGATTCTAAATACCAAATTTCTGAGTAGTTTAAGTTAGGTGTGAAAGTGAAATATTTAAAAGCTTTAAAAGAAGTGCTTAAAGGAATAGTGTGTTTCATTCCATTTTTAAATTCTTTACTCAATAAATCAAAATTTCTTGTGCTAAATAATGAATCTTGAGCAGTTACTTCATTTTTTGTATTCATACTGTAGCTAATGCCAATTTTTTCATAAAACCTTTGTTTTCCTACAGCTATTTTTCTTTTTAAAGGATTTATTCTTGATACGTTAAATGCAAGCTCAGGTAAACGCAGGGTTATGGTTTCGTTTAATCTGTTTTGGCTATGATATCCGTTTATAGACATGTTAAATGGCTTGCCAGCCCATGTTTTACGATAAGAGATTGCAGAGTTAAATGAAGTTGATAAATATTGAGTTCCAGAGCTATTATAGTTATTCTGATAGTTTTGACTATTACCAAAGTTTACATTGGCAGAAAAAACACTATTGGGTCTTGCTTTTGGATCTTGAGTATGATTCCACTTCACAAAAAAGTTAGTTGTTTCAGCATAGTCGGGTAATTCTGGGTAGCTATTCTTAAATTTAGAATAGTTTAGATTTAAGTTTCCATTGTACTTATAGCGTTTTTTGTACCGTGTTATAGAGCTAGCTGCCCAACTTCCTTTAGTGTAAAAATCTCCTGTTAATTGAGTACTTAACTTATCGCTTACTGCTAAATAGTACCCTCCACCCAATAAGAAAAATCCATATTGAGCACTTTGTCCGGGTTCTGGGATTAAAATTCCTGATTTTTGTTTGTTAGAGTTTGGGAAAAAACCAAAAGGAATACCAATAGGAGTTGG
>JARGOE010000057.1:5304-13413 GCA_029210015.1 Vicingaceae bacterium | reverse complement strand
ATAGGCTCGCCAAAATACTTACCTGTAGAATCTTGCTTCCCTCTAGCTGTAACAATGCTAGAATCCATACTGATTTCTATTTCCTCTGCTTTGAGAACAATATTTTCATAATATACTTCGGCTTTACCAAAAAGGTAAACCAATTGTTTCTGCATATCTATTCTTATAGAATCGGTTGCCTTATAACTTACTTTAGATTTTAAGGCGTCTGGAGAAATCATTGTGTCAACTGATAAGCTATCAGTTTTAATTAAAGAATCTTGCTTTACATTAACAGTTGTTAATGAGTCTATGTCTTGAGCTTGGAGTTTTCTTGATGTAATAATCCCACCTAAACTTAGTATTAAAAAAAAGTAAAGTAGGTTGCTAAATAATTTGGTATAACTATTGCGTTTCATTAAAAAGCTAAGTTCTTATCAATATATGTTGATTAAAAAGCGTTTAGATAAGAATTATTAACATTAAAGTTGTGATAATTAACTGTTTTTTTAGAGTCATCAAAACTAAAAAAAATAACATTTGTATTACTTAAAAGTTAGCTTTTAACAATATTATAACTCAAACAATGATAAAACGACTAATATTCTTATTTCTTGTATCAATAATAATTATTCCTAATTCAATGGGGTTGCAATTAAATAAATCTGATTTTTTTGGAGTTAAAACAGTTTGTATTGATGCTGGCCATGGAGGTCATGATGGTGGTTGTCAGGGGGCGAATTCACAAGAAAAGCATGTGGCATTGGCTATTGCTTTAAAATTAGGAGAGCATATCAAAGAAAATTTTCCAGATGTAAAAGTTGTTTATACTCGAACTACAGATGTTTATTTGAAATTATATGAACGTGCAGCAGTTGCCAACAAAGCTAATGCTGATTTATTTATTTGTATTCATGCTAATGCTTCTGATAATAAAAGTGCATTAGGTACTGAGACTTTTGTGATGGGGTTACATAAAACTGAAGCCAATTTAAAAGTAGCCAAACGAGAAAATTCAGCTATTTTAATGGAGGATGATTATAAGACTAATTATAGTGATTTTGATCCAAACTCTCCAGAGTCATATATTGTTCTAACAATGACTCAAAATGCTTTTATTGATCAAAGTTTGAGTTTTGCGGCAAAAATTCAAACCCAATTTACTGATAGAGTAGGAAGAAAAAATAGAGGGGTTAAGCAGGCAGGGTTTTTAGTGTTGCATCAAACTAGTATGCCAAGTGTTTTAATTGAAACTGGTTTTTTAACAAATGCCGAAGAAGAAAAGTTTTTGGTTTCAGCTATTGGTCAAGATTATATGGCCTCTGCAATTTATAGAGCTTTTAAAGATTATAAAAAGGAGTTGGAACAAAAACAAGATAAAGATACTCCAAATGAAAAAGTTCCAGAAAAAATAATTCCTAAAAATGATAAGGCAGTAGAAAAAACTGAGGACGATAAAAAGAAAGAAAAGAAGAAAAAAAATAAAGATCCAGAATTGGAAAAAGGAGTTGTTTTTAAAGTTCAAATTGCAACATCATCAATAAAAAAAGAATTAGTGCCAGCTAATTTTAATGGTGTAGAAAATGTAGGCCTTTACGAAGCGGGTGGACTTTATCGATATACTGTAGGTTCAGAAAAAAGTATGGATGACGCAAACAAACTACAGTTACAATTAAAAGTTAAAGGGTTTGAAGATGCATTTATTGTTGCTTTTTCTGATGGAAAGAGAATTCCAATAAGTGAAGCTATTAAGCTTTCAAGACAATAATAATTCAGTGTTGTTAAACTTTGTATATCAAATCACAATACCGATATTTGCAGCCTAATGAAGATATCTAAAGAAATTAAAGTAGGTGTAGTAGCAATTCTTGCAATTGGTATAATGGCTTGGGGTTTTAATTATCTTAAGGGCTCTAACCTTTTTGTTAAGAGTAACAGCGTTTATGCTGTTTATCCTAAAGTGCCTGGGTTATCTGTTTCTGCTCCAATCATTATAAATGGAGTTAAAAGTGGAATTGTAGATGCTATTTATTTTCACCCTGACAAATCAAGTAGGGTAATAGTTAGATTAAATATTACTGAAGATAATTTATTAATCCCAAAAGATTCTAGAGCTGACTTAATTAGTTTAGATTTTTTAGGATCTAAAGCTATAGGTTTAAAGCTTGGAGAGTCTTTACAAGGAATTGAAGCTGGAGATACTTTGGTGTCCTTTGCAGAATTATCGTTGCTTGATGATGTTTCTGAGCAAATTTTACCAATAAAAGAAAAAGCAGAAAATTTAATGATGTCTTTAGATACTGCTGTAATAGGATTGAATAAGACTTTAGAAAATCTTAATGGTGTTTTTAATGATAGAAATAAAAAGAATATTACTCTAGCAATTGCAAATTTAAAAACAACTGTAGAGAGTTTTGATGTGTTAGCTAAGAATATGAATGGTACTATGAATACATCTGTTAAGCCTACCTTAAAAACATATAAAAATTTAGGAGATTCTTTAGCTGCATTAGATATCAATAAAACTCTTAAAAAAGCACAAAATACATTAGATAATTTATCAGCAACACTTGATAAAGTTAATAAAGGAGAGGGTACACTTGGTCAATTAATGACTAATGATAGTTTATATCAGAATTTAGAAGATGTTAGTAAGGATATGGATAGGTTGATGATTGATATGAGAGAAAATCCTAAGCGTTATGTTCATTTTTCAATTTTTGGGAGGAAGGACAAAAAAGATAAAAAGAAAAATTAGATGATTTCAATTGTGATTTTTTGTGTTGCCTTAGTTTTAGCAAGTTTATTATTTGCTAAAAATGTAAGAGCAATAATGGCTAATATTAAATTGGGTAAAGATTTAGACCGGAGTGATAGGAAAGGAGAGCGTTTAAGTTTGATGGCTCGTGTAGCATTAGGTCAATCTAAAATGGTTGTTAGACCTGTTTCAGGGTTATTACATATTATAGTTTATGTTGGTTTTATCATTATCAATATAGAAGTTTTAGAAATTGTTATTGATGGAATAACTGGTAAACATAGAGTGTTTGCTTTTATGGGAGGTTTTTATCATTTCTTAATTTCTGCTTTTGAAGGATTGGCTTTACTGGTTTTAGTTTCTTGTTTGATTTTTTTAATTAGAAGAAACGTTTTAAGAATTAAACGATTTTTTGGAAATGAAATGACTTCATGGCCAAAAACAGATGCCAACCTTATTTTAATTACTGAAGTTTTGTTAATGAGTGCATTTTTATTGATGAATGCAGCAGATACTCAATTACAGGCTTTAGGTAGTGAGCACTATACTCAAGTAGGTTCTTTTCCTATAAGTAGACATCTTGTTGGTCTTTTTGGAAGCGCTGGAGAAACTGGGTTGATTATGGCTGAACGAGGTTTATGGTGGTTTCATATCATCGGAATATTTGCTTTCTTAAACTATTTACCTTATTCTAAGCATTTCCACATTTTGTTAGCTTTTCCAAATGTTTTTTATTCTAAGTTAGCACCTAAAGGACAGTTGACAAATATGGCAGCTGTAAAAAAGGAAGTAGAATTAATGTTTGACCCTAATGCTGATCCTTATGCAGCTCCTCCGGAGCCTGTTGGGGAGCCAGAACGATTTGGAGCTAAAGATGTAACTGATTTAACGTGGAAGCAGTTAATGGATGGGTATACATGTACTGAGTGTGGTAGATGTACAGATGTTTGTCCAGCTAATATTACAGGGAAATCACTATCTCCAAGAAAGATAATGATGGATACAAGAGATAGGTTAGATGAGGTTGGCAAAGGAATTAGAACTGCCAAGAAAAAAGGTGTTGAAAAATTTGATGATGGTAAATCATTATTAAGAGATTATATATCAGAAGAAGAATTGTTGGCTTGTACAAGTTGTAATGCATGTACAGATGCTTGTCCTGTTAACAATGACCCACTTTCTGTAATTGTGGATTTAAGAAGATACTTAATAATGGAAGAGTCTAAAGCTCCAGCTGAATGGACGGGGGTTTTTACTAATATAGAAAATAATGGCGCTCCTTGGCAGTTTGCACAAGCAGACCGTTTAAATTGGAAAAACGAAGCTTAATAAATTAAAATGAGTAAAAAGTTAGTTGAACAAATAGTTGATGGACAAAAAATTAGTCCAGGCCTTCCTGAAGGGATGAAAAACTTTATGATAGACATAGATGGAACTATTTGTGATGATATTCCTAATGAAGAGCCAGAAAGAATGGCTACAGCAAAAGTTTTTGATGGTGCTCTTGAGACTATTAATAAATGGTATGAACTAGGCCATGTTATTACTTTTTTCACTTCTAGAATTGAAGAACACAGAGAAGTTACAGAAGAATGGTTAGATAGACATGGTTTTAAATATCATGGAATGTTGATGGGTAAGCCAAGAGGAGGGAACTATCATTGGATAGACAATCATACTGTAAGAGCAACTCGTTATAAAGGAAAGTTTACAGATTTAACAACTGAAGAAGCCACAGTTGAGGTTTTTGAAAAATAATAGACTATGAGTGAGTTAAAAGTACCAACAATGGCAGAAATGATGGCTTCAGGTCAACAGCCCGATGTATTGTTTTGGGTAGGTTGTGCCGGAAGTTTTGATGATAGAGCTAAAAAGATAACTCGTGCCTTTGTTAAGATATTAAATAAGGTTGGAGTAAACTTTGCTGTTTTAGGAACTGAAGAAAGTTGTACTGGAGATCCTGCAAAAAGAGCTGGAAACGAATTTTTGTTTCAGATGCAAGCAATGGGAAATATACAGGTGTTAAATGCTTACGAAGTGAAAAGTATTGTTACTACTTGCCCTCATTGTTTTAATACATTGAAAAACGAATACCCTGAGTTAGGAGGGAACTACGAAGTAAAACATCACTCACAATACTTACAAGAATTAATTGATGACGGTAAGCTTACTGTTGAGGGTGGAGAGTTTAAAGGGAAGAAAATTACTTTTCATGACCCATGTTATTTAGGTAGAGCTAATGATGTGTATGAAGCACCAAGAACTTTAGTGCAAAAACTAGATGCTGAGTTAGTAGAAATGAAACGCTGCAAATCTAAAGGTTTGTGTTGTGGTGCTGGTGGAGCTCAAATGTTTAAAGAGGCAGAGAAAGGAAATAAAGAAATTAATGTTGAACGTACTGAAGAAGCTTTAGAGATTAAACCAGATGTTATTGCAACAGGTTGTCCGTTTTGTATGACAATGATGACAGATGGAGTGAAGTTAGCTGAGAAAGAAAAAGATGTTCAAGTATTTGATTTAGCGGAGCTGATTGCTTCAGCAAACGATTTATAACATGGAAGATTTTAGAGTGTACCCAGATAATGCGAAGACTTGGATTTATCAAAGTAGTCGAATTTTAGATAAAGATGAAGTAGAATACATCAAAGTTGTTTTGGATGAATTTATTTCAACATGGGAATCTCATAGGAGTATGCTAACTGCAGCTTACGAAGTGTTTGATAACTTATTTATTGTGTTGTTTGTTGATGAGCAAGGAGATACAATGTGTGGCAGAGCACAAGATGCTTCTGTTAAAATAATGAAAGAACTAGAAGCACAATTAGAAACTTCTTTATTAGATAGAATGGTGCAAGCTTACAAGAAAGACAATAAAGTAATACCAACTACTTTAGCTGAGTTTTCTAAGTTAATTGCAGATAAAGAAATTGACGAAAACACCATTGTTTTTAACCACACCGTTACCAATAAAAAGGATTTTGACGAAAACTGGGAAGTACCTTTAAAAGACAGCTGGCACAAGCAGTTGTTGGTGGTTAAGTAACTAAGAAAATGGTACTATTTTGTTACTCTAAACCCTCTATACTAGTCTTTAAGAATAACTTTACTTTCTGAGTACAAATAGGAGAAGCTACTGCTGATTACATTCGTAATACTTTTTTTTCGATTTAATTTACTTTATGAAGTACTTTTATGAAGTGAAAAAGTTATTCTAAAATATTCATATGATCAATATTAATAAGGTGTTAGGTGTTTGTTCGCTTTGAGAATAGATGGTTTTAAAAGTCAGTATTTGGTATATTCTTGATTTCAACAAAATACGAAACCCGTTATTTTTGATTAAACAATGAAATATCTTAAAAATCAAATCGTACAAAAATGAGAATCCGTAATTATAAAATTTTTGATTACATTCATAAAATTAAATTTACTTTCTCCATAATCATATTATTTCTCTCTATGAATGGAGTTTCTCAGGATACCTTATATTTTAAAGATGGATCAGAAGTAGTTACTTTTGATCTTGATGTATTTTGGGGGGATATAGTTTACGGAGCCGAACAAAAAAAGGTTGTTAAAGCAAGCACCTTAGCTAGAGTTGGAGCTCCATTAATTCAAGATTTAGGAGATGGCAAATGCTTTATTAAGCGCTGTACTTCTGTGATGCTCGATTCAGTATCCATGACGAAACTAGGTCATTGGGTATTTACCAAGTATCCCAAAAAAGCAAAAAAGAGTTATAATAACCCTAACCATTATTATGTTTCCGAAAAGGTATCCCTTAACTTTAATTTAGCATCCTATTCAAAGTGGTATAACAATTATATTGATGTTAGTTATAAATTAATGTTAGATAATACAGAAGAGGGACTTGTTGTTTCTATTGCCGAACTTAAACTTACCGTACCATCGCATAACGGTTATGGACCAAAAACTATTTCTTATAAAGAATATAACAGGATAGCTAAACTAGCCATGTATAAGACGAGTGCCCGAAAGGCAAGAATGTCACTGGTATACACCTCTAGTATTCCTTATACTCTTAGTTGGCATTTTAAAAGTTTCTTCAAGGAATTAGAAAAACATGAATTGCCAACCATATCCGAACTAAGTGAATTTGAATTAGCAGATAAAGGGAACAAGGCACATGCTTTCAATAGCAAAGAATATATGGACTATGTAAAATATAAAGCTGATGCGGAAAAAGTAGAGACTCAGTATATGCGTCCTACCATTACTAATGTCTTTATCAAATCCAATAAGAGGTTTAATGAAACTCTATTCAATAGTATTAATAGCGTTGAGATTCCTAACAAATTTGACCGTTTGGATTTGGATGAGCCGTTGAGAAATGTGAGTGTAGACATGAAAAAATATGGTGAAGAGATTACTGTTTTTGGAGTAGTGGATAGCCGACAAAAGATTAAGATGCAACGCGCTTTGCATGAAAAACTATCGAGCTCAACTAGTAGAAATGTTGTAGCTAAGTGGTGGAATAGAGATGAAAATGGAGATTTCAACAGTGATTTAGTAGTAGATAAAGCTTTGTATAGTGCTTCCAATATAGATTTTGAAAAGACTAAGGATTTGGCTCATTCTCGATTAGGATTATACGGTGAACAATTGATCAACAAATCATATATCATTGTATACGAAATTAGAGAGCTTTGGACCAATAAAACTAATAATCAAGGTGACGTAGTAGCGCAAGGCTATCATTTAGATTATTCGGCACACCTTTATAAGCTAGATTTTAATGAGAATGTAGCTAATGAATTTTATAATAAAATGTGGTCAGATTCGGCTAACCACAAATACAGCAACACTAAGAAGTTCAATCATTATGACTTTCCTTTAAAGTATGTAGATACTAAGCGGGGGAGTAAAAGCTTTTTAATAAGGACAAGGGTGTTCGGGATAACAGGAAAAAAAACAATTAATAAAGACAGCCTGATTAACCTTGTCGGACCAAATGTGGTAGAAGAAGTGTTTGGTTATTTTGATAAAAGAGTCCCTGACTTTAAGGTGAAAACAATTATTGCAAGCAACAACCAAAGATCAGCAGAGCTTGTTATTAATGAGCCTGATAGTAGCGCCACTCAGGGCCAAGTTAAGCAATATGAAAAACCAAAAAACGGCTACCGTGTTGAAGTATTCGCTGGAGCGAAAGAAGGACTCAGGATAGATGATAAATACAAAGCCTACATGATAATTCAAGATACAAAAGGTGGGGGGGCGCATAAGGAAACATTGGGTGTGCTAAGAGTGTCTAGAGTAGCTAAAAACAATGGTAAAACGAATGATATTACTAAAGCATCACGATTTAGACAACATGGTGGGAAGAAACTACAGCCAGGTATGCTCATCGAACG
>JARGOE010000057.1:0-5204 GCA_029210015.1 Vicingaceae bacterium | reverse complement strand
CACGATTTAGACAACATGGTGGGAAGAAACTACAGCCAGGTATGCTCATCGAACGATCCACAATGGATTGGGGCCTCTTTGTTTCTGTCGGATTTGCCTTGTCTCCTGAGTTGAACAAAGGAGATGTTGCAGCAAGTGGTTTGGTGTTATCCATGGATTATAACCTATCAAAACGGGCTGACAACTTTTTCCCTCCGGGATTTTATGCAGGGTTTACCTACAGAAAAACTAATTTCGAAACAATTATAGACGAGCGTAGATTAACTGGTGCCAACTCATCATTTTTTATCAAGTTTACTAAAGAAACCTATTTAACAGCTCAAGGTAACTTCTTCTTGTTGCCGAGTTTAGGAATAGGTAACTCAAGAGTTAAAGTAGATAGAGAATTTATAAATACCCATAATTACTCTATAGCACTAGGTATTGGTTTGCACATGGGTTGGTTTATGCATGATAATACGGTTACCAGTATCATCGCAAAACCTACTTACGGTCCGAGTACGGATTATTCCAATAGTTTAGGCTTTGAATTTGCTTTACAATTTCGATTGTAAAAAAAATGAACGAAGATATTATTGTTCCGGAAACTGTTATTATTTTGTTACTCAAATTCTTCTAAAATAATAGGAGAGTAGTATTTTACTTTCTGAAGTTGAATATAAATTATCCTTCTTTCTTCGTGTAAATTGTTTGTGTTGGAAAAGCCATTTCTAAACCATTAGCATTAAACTGAGTTAAAATAGCTAAGTTCATTTCGGTTTGCGTATCTAAAATGTCGCTATCTTTTTTAATGTAGTAGATAAATAAAATCCCTAAAGAAAAATCGCCAAAAGCATTAAAAGATACTAGGTATTCATCTTCTATGTTTTGGTTTGCTGCACCAATTTGTTTTAATATATCCATTGCTTGTTGCATTTGCTCAGGTGTAGTATCGTAAATTAAACCTAAGTTTAATACTACTTTACGGGTAGGCTCTTCAGTAACATTTTCTACCATGTTTCCTGTAAATTGAGAGTTAGGTATAGTAACTAATCTACCTTCTAAGGTTCTCATTCTACTGGTTCTTAAACCAACTTCAGTTATAGTACCATCAAAACCATTTACTTTAATTCTGTCACCAACTTTAAAAGGTTTGTCGGTAAAAACCATTATACCACCAAATATGTTAGAAACAGAGTCTTTTGCAGCCATAGCTAAGGCTAAACCTCCAATTCCTAGACCAGCAATTAAAGCCCCAACATCATAACCAGCATTGTTTAAGGCTACAATTATACCAAGCATCCATATGGCAGCTTTTAAACTTTTTCTTACAACAGGTAATATTTGATCATCTAAATCACTTTCAGTTTTTTCTGTTAAAGGAACTACGTATTCTTCAATAATAGCATCAACTAATCTAGCAATAAGCCAAGTAATATTTACGGCAATTAAAATATGGTAAACCTTTCCCATCCAAACATACCAACCTTCAGGGAAGTGTAATCGATGCAAACCATACCATAAGCCAGCAATTGTTAAAGCCAATACAACTGGCTCTTCAATCATGTCAACAATAATGTCGTCAATTTTAGTTTTGGTTTTGGCCGTTAGTTTCTTAAAAATATTCCCAAAAATCCAATACAAAATTTTACCAGCAACTACGGCACCAACAATAATAGCAAGCGATATTGCCCAATCTCCAACAGTGTTGTAGTAAAATGTTTTAGCGAAAAATTCTTTCATAGTTTAAATTTTTGACAAACTTACTGAAACTAATATTTTCAAGAAAATGAACCTTGATTTTTTACTTGTTCATACTCATCTTTTTCAATCTTAACCCAAGATTTTTCGTAATCGAAAGTCATATCATAAATCAAGTTTCTATCAGGTAATATTTTTGCTTTAAAAAGGTGAACACTTTTTTTAGTTCCTAATAATTGGATTTCTTCAAATTCTTCTGAACTAATTATTTTAAAGTACGACTTGTTATTGCTGTATTTCCGGTATTGAGGATATGTAATTTCTTTATTCATTTTTAGGATTCAAATTTAGGATATATTTATATGTTATAATCAGCTAAAAACTTGTAAATTTTCCTAAATTTGCCTGAATTTTAATTTCAAAAATTCATGAGTAATCAATCAGATAAATTTATTGGAGAAGGTTTAACTTACGATGATGTCTTAATGGTACCATCATATTCTGAAGTTTTACCAAGAGATGTTAATGTTTCAACACAGTTTACCAAAGGAATTCGTTTAAATGTACCTATCTGTTCTGCAGCAATGGATACGGTTACCGAATCTAAATTGGCTATTGCAATTGCTCAAGAGGGAGGTATAGGAGTGTTGCATAAAAACATGACTATTGAACAACAAGCTGATAAAGTTAGAACAGTAAAGCGTTCTGAAAGTGGAATGATTCAAGATCCTGTTACGTTAGATGTGAATGCTAATGTTGGAGATGCTTTAGATTTAATGGCTAAGTATAAAATTGGCGGTATTCCTGTAGTTGATGGAAATAATCTTTTAGTTGGAATTGTAACAAATAGAGATTTAAGGTTTCAAAAAGATATGAGTGCTGCAGTTAAAAATATAATGACTGCCGGAGATAAAGTAATTACGACTACAAGTACAGATCTTAATAATGCAAGAGAAACTTTACAAGAATATAAAATTGAAAAATTACCTGTAGTAAACGATAACAACGAGTTAGTTGGCTTAATTACTTATAAAGATATCACTAAGGTAATATTAAAACCAAATGCATGTAAAGATGAGTTTGGTAGATTAAGGGTGGCTGCTGGTGTTGGTGTTACTGCTGATGTAATGGAAAGAGTAGATGCTTTATATAAAGCAGGTGTAGATGCCATTATTATTGATACAGCTCATGGTCATTCTAAAGGTGTTATTGATACGTTAAAAAGAGTTAAGGAACAATATAGCGACTTACAAGTCGTTGTAGGTAACATTGCTACGGCAGAGGCTGCTAAAATGTTAGCAGATGCTGGAGCTGATGCGGTAAAAGTAGGGATAGGACCAGGTTCTATTTGTACTACCAGAATTATTGCTGGTGTTGGGGTACCTCAATTATCCGCTGTAATGATGGTTGCAAAGGGTTTAAAAGGAACAGGAGTACCAATTATTGCAGATGGTGGAATTCGTTTTACCGGAGATATTGTTAAAGCTTTATCTGCTGGAGCAGATTCAATAATGGCAGGTTCTTTGTTTGCAGGAGTTGATGAATCTCCTGGAGATACGATAATTTATGAAGGAAGAAAGTTTAAGGCATACAGAGGTATGGGATCTATAGAAGCAATGCAAAAAGGTTCTAAAGACAGATATTTTCAAGATGTTGAAGATGATATTAGTAAATTGGTACCCGAAGGAATTTCAGGAAGAGTACCTTACAAAGGATATTTAAGCGAAGTGATTTACCAAATGGTTGGTGGTTTAAGAGCTGGGATGGGATATTGTGGTTCAGCAACATTGGAGCAGCTGAAAAATGCAAAGTTTATTCAAATTACTAATTCTGGAATGACAGAGAGTCATCCACATAATATTAGTATTACAAGAGAAGCTCCAAATTATTCAAGAAGATAATCAATAATTCAAATACAATTTATAATATGAAAAAGTTAGTATCAGTATTATTATTAAGCGCAATTGCATTTACAATTAATGCACAAGAAAAAGATCCAACATTATTAACTATTGGAGGTAAAGAGGTAAAACTTTCTGAGTTTAATGCCATTTTTAATAAAAACAAAACAGATAAAGCTGTTAACGAAGAAGCTATTAACGAATATTTAGATTTATATATTAAATTTAAATTAAAAGTTAGAGAAGCGGAATCTTTAGGTTATGATACACTACCAAAATTCATTAATGAATTAAAAGGGTATAGAAAGCAATTAGCTCAACCTTATTTAACAGATAAAGAAGTTACAGAAGGATTGATAAAAGAAGCTTATGAGAGATTGAAGCAAGATGTAAGAGCTAGTCATATTTTAATTAGAGTTGATGAGGAAGCTGATCCAAGCGATACTTTAAAAGCTTACAACAAAATAATGACTTATAGAAAGAGAGTTTTAAATGGTGAAGCATTTGATAAGGTTTTGGCTGATGTTATTAGCAAAATTAATATTGATAAAACAACAAAAGAGCTTGGTTATTGGGATTCAAAAAATGGAAATGTTATAGATGGTCAGGATTTAGGTTACTTTTCTGCTATGCATATGGTTTACCCTTTTGAAACTGCAGCCTATACAACTAAAGTAGGCAGTGTAAGTGCTCCAGTTAGATCTAAGTTTGGATACCATATTGTTTATGTAATGGATAAAAGACCTGCAAGAGGAACTATCAAAACTGCACACATAATGGTTAAGGTAGATACCAAATCTCCTAAATCTGAAGAAACTCAAAAGAAAAAAATAGATGAATTGTATGAGAAACTTAAAGCTGGAGATGAGTTTTCTAGCCTAGCTAATCAATATTCTGATGATAAAAATTCAGCAAAGAGAGGTGGAGAGTTGCCAGAGTTTAATGCGGGTAAAATGGTTCCAGAATATGAAGATGCTGCTTTTGCATTAAAGAATGATGGTGATTATTCAGCTCCTTTTAAAAGTCAATATGGTTGGCATATAGTAAAAAGACTTGGGTTAAGAGAATTAGAGTCTTTTGATGTGATATATAATACACTTAAAGCTAGAATTTCTAGAGATTCTAGATCAAATAAAAGCCAAGAGTCTTTAATGGCAAAAATTAAAAAAGAAAACAACTTTAAAGAAAACCTTAAAGAGCGTAATGATTTTTATAAATTAATATCTTCAGATGAGTTTAAAAAAGGTGAATGGACAGCAGAAAAAGCAAAGAAGTATAACAAGGTAATGTTTGGCTTGTATGCACCAGATGGAGAGAAAAAAGAATATACTCAAACTGACTTTGCTTTGGTTTTAGAAAAACAACGAGTAAAAGATGCTAGTAAAGATGTCAATATTAAGGCAGTTATAAACAGACTTTATCAAAAAGAGGTTGATAAAACAGCATTGAACTTTAAAGATAACCGTTTATCAAAAACAAATAAAGAGTTTAGATTATTAATGCAAGAATATAGAGATGGTATTTTATTGTTTGATTTAACTGATGAGAAAGTATGGAGTAAAGCAGTAAAAGATTCTGCAGGATTGGAGAGTTTTTATCAAACTAACAAAACTAACTATATGT
>JARGOE010000056.1 GCA_029210015.1 Vicingaceae bacterium | reverse complement strand
ATAGTAAAATACGTAAATCAATTATCCAATAAGGAGATTAGAATTTTGATTCCTGGATGTGGCTATGGATATGAAGCCGAGTATTTGTTTAATAATGGTTTTAAAAATGTATTTGTTCTTGACTATTCTGAAATAGCTCTACTTGAGTTTAAAAAACGTGTCCCCCAATTCCCAAAATCAAACCTAATAGAAACTGATTTTTTTAAACATAATAAATCTTACGACCTTATAATTGAGCAAACTTTTTTTTGCGCATTAAACCCTAATCTTAGAAAAGATTATGTACTACACTGTTCCAGTCTTCTTAACAAAAATGGGAAACTAATTGGTCTATTATTTAATGATGATTTAAATGAAACCCACCCTCCATTTGGTGGAAATAAAACTGAATACGAATTAATTTTTAGCACCCACTTTAATCTAAATATTATAGATAATTGCTACAATTCTATAGAACCTCGAAAAGGAAAAGAGTTGTTTATTAATCTTTCAAAAAAATGATAAAAGGATTAAAGGTAATCGAATTAGCTAGTGTTTTAGCTGGTCCTGACGTAGGAATGTTTTTTGCCGAATTAGGTGCTAAAGTTATAAAGATTGAAAATAAATTATCGGGAGGAGATGTTACTAGAAATTGGAAAAGCAAATTTGAAGATCAAAAATCATCCGTTTCAGCCTATTTCTCATCCGTTAACTTCAATAAAGAATATATCCACTTAGATTTAACAGATAATAATGATAAAGAAATTATTTATGATTTAATAAGTACTGCTGATATTGTAATTACAAATTACAAACCTGGATCTGCTGTTAAACTTGGGATGGACTACAATACATTAAAAAGTATAAACCCTTTAATTATTTATGGCGAAATAAATGGATATGGATCCGGCAGTAAAAGAGCTGCTTACGATGTAGTTTTACAAGCTGAAACGGGTTTCATGTCTATTAATGGAGAATTAAACTCTCCCCCCTTAAAATTACCTGTTGCTTTAATTGATGTTTTAGCTGCTCATCAATTAAAAGAAGGGATATTGATTGCTTTATTAAAAAGACAAGAAGAAAAAAAAGGATCATTTGTAGAAGTATCACTTTATGATGCTGCAATTTCATCACTAAAAAACCAGGCTACCAATTGGTTAATGGGGCACTTCATTCCAGAAGCTCAAGGTTCATTACACCCTAATATTGCTCCTTATGGAGAAACTTTTTTAACTAAAGATGGTTTTTATATAGTTTTAGCTATAGGTAATAATAAACATTTTAAATTATTACTTGACATCTTAAATGCTAAGGAATTAAATAAAGACATCTTTTCAACCAACCCATCAAGAGTTAAATATCGAGAAGAATTAGATATTGCTTTAAAACCATACTTTCTAAAACATACTAAAAATGAATTTATGGAAAAAGCTATTTCACTAAATGTACCAGCCGGAGTTGTTAATAACATTAAGCAAGTTTTTGAAAGTGGTAAAGCTCAAGAATTAGTTCTTTCAGAGAGCATCGAGGGTATTAATACTCAGAGGGTTAAAACTGCTATTTTTAAAATCACTTAAAATCACTTTAAAGCGTTCCTAATTTCATTTAAAATCTTTTTAGCATCCTTATTTTCTATATCTATAGCAAATGGTATGGGAGATTTTTCAAGCTCAACAACTAAATGATATTTATTGATATTCCAATAAGACTCGTTCATTGATTTAACAAACTTCCCATTAGTATCTTTAAAAAAATCAATCTTTTTTATTTCATTAACATCAAATATTTGTGTTATTCCTCTCTTACCAATACTTTTTATCAACTTCAATTCATTATCCTCTACAATAATCTTTTCTATCCCCATTTTACGCCAGCGATATGCATAAATCACCTTAAACTCAAAAAATAACCAAAATGCAATGTATACACCAAAAAATACTTTTGTACCATTATCATAATTTTCAAAAAATTGAGAGAATATCGCTAACCCACAAACTGAAAATAAAACAATCCATATAAGTAGCATCTTTTGCTTCTTCTCTTCTAAATAAGCCTTAATTGTTATTGTTAACTTATTATTTTCTTTATTTATATCTATTCTATCTTGCATTTGATTAATTTTTAACAAATTTATAATACTTTCAATAATTAGGCATTATCTTTGTTACTAAAGTGCTAAATATTTACTTTTAAATTTTAAAATAAAAACCATGAAAAGAATTTCATTTTCTATAATAACTTTAATGCTATACTCATTAAGCACTTTTGCTCAAAAAACAAAAAAGGTTGATGATTTAACCTTCTTATTTGTTGATGAAAAATACGACAAAGTTGTCTACAAAGGAGAAGCTTTAATGCAAGATGCTGACTACAGAAAGCATCCATTAGTGTATATTTATACTTCAATGAGTTATTATGAGATGAGTAAACTTCCTGGAAAGTACAGTGTTGATGAAAAAGACTCTGAGTTTCCAAAAACATTAAAAATGGCTCAAAAGCATTTATATAAGTTTGTGAAAACTGATCAAAAAGCTCCAAAGTACTATGACAATAGTTGGTTCAACGATTTTAAAGAGTACTATGTTCATATTGCTGATACATCAAACAGTTTAGCTCAATACCTCTATATGAATGATAAGTTCCGTAAAGCTGCTTCAGTATATAAATATGCATACAGAGCCGTACCTTCAGATCCTGTTTTATTATTATGGCAATCTATTAGTGAGGTAAAATCTCAAAATGCAGTAGAGGGGAAAAAGAATATGATTTTAGCTTTAAAACAAATTGATGAGAACTATAAACCTTCAAAGGCTACTTCAGGTGTTTTAGCTCATGGAATGTTATTAGCAGAAGAATATTTAAGAACAACAGAATATACTAAAGAAGCTGCAAAAGCAAAAAAGTTAGTAGCTGTTTTCAAAAAATATGATCCAGATGAGTTAGATAAGAAAAAAATGGAAGCAAGAAAGACTGAAGCTAAAAAGGATGATAGAGTTATGCGTAAGTTCTTTAGTAATGAAGAAGATGAAGACAATAAAGATGTAAAAGGAGAAGTAATTATTAAAGACGGATATGGTTCTGGAGGAAATGGGACAAAAACTAATGACCAAAAGTTAGATGAATTAGAAAAGAAAGAAACTGGCGGACAATAATCTAGATACGATATAATAAAAAAGGGAAGTTAAATTTAACTTCCCTTTTTTATTATACACTATTCTAATTCACAGACAGCTATCCAGGCCATTAATCCAATTGATGTTTCAATTGCATTTTCATCTATATTAAAAGTTGAAGTATGCAAACCCGAAGCAGGCTCTTCACCTGGATTTTTAACGCCTAATCGATAAAAACAAGATGGCGTAACTTGAGAGTAATATGCAAAATCTTCTGCAGTCATTCTTAATTCTAATTCTATCACATTTTCCTTACCTAAATAACTTATAGCAGCGTCTTTAGCCTTTCCTGTTACAACTTTATCATTCGTTAAAAAAGGATAGCCTTTATGAATATTAAATTCACACTTCCCTCCCATGCTCTCAGCAATCTGTACTGCCATTTGCTTCATTTTTAAATGTGCTTCGGCTCTCCATTCTTCATTCATAGCTCTAAACGTACCTTCCAAACTTACTTTGTTTGGAATAATATTAGTGGCCCCTTCACCTATTATCTTACCAAATGATAAAACAGTAGGTGTTGTTGGATGACTATTTCTACTAACTATTTGCTGTAGTGCAACAACTATGTGAGAGGCTATCAAAACAGGGTCTACAGTTAAGTGTGGTAATGCTGCATGACCACCTTTGCCATAAACAGTTACATGCAATTCATCTGCAGAAGCCATATACATACCAGACCTAAAACCTACTTTGCCGGCTTCTAATTGAGGATATACGTGCTGCCCAATAATTGCATTTGGAATAGGATTTTCAAGGACCCCTTCTTTAATCATTAATGACGCACCTCCTGGCAACAATTCTTCCCCTGGTTGAAATATCAATTTTATAGTTCCTTCAAAATGTCCCTTTAATTCGTTTAAAATTTTTGCAGCTCCTAAAAGTGAGCATGTATGAACATCATGCCCACAAGCATGCATTACCCCTTCGTTTACTGATTTATAATCAATATTATTTTCTTCAGTTATAGGTAAAGCATCTAAATCTGCTCTCAAGGCAATTGTTTTTTTATTAGGATTATTCCCTTTGATTAAACCGACTATACCCGTTTTTACAAAACCATCTTGAAACTCAATTCCATACTCCTTTAACTTACTACATACGTATTTACATGTTTCAAACTCTTTGAAAGAAAGCTCTGGGTGTTTGTGTAAATGTCTTCTGATTTCAATAACCTCAGATTTATAATCTGATGCCTTTTGCTTTATCAATTGTATAATCTCTTGCATAAAATACTATTTTGAAAAGAAGATTAATTTAATAGCTCCTAATAACATAATACCACCAAATATCTTTTTTAATGTAGATTCGCTTATGAACCCTAAAGTAAGTTTTGAACCAAAATACCCTCCAACAATAAAAGAGATAGCAATTATTACAGCGAACTTCCAATTTATTGCATCTGCTCTGTGATAATTATATGCAGCTAAAATTCCAATAGGAGGCAACATTGCTGCAATACTTGTTCCTTGTGCGTTAAACTGATTTATACCTAATGCATATACTAAAAATGGAACTATAATAATTCCTCCACCAACCCCTATCATTCCACTTGCCATTCCTGCAAAAACACCAATGCATATTAATATTAACAATGTAGATATACTCATACTAAATATCTAAACTAAGTGATAGGTAAAACATAGGCTTTTCAGTACTAAAACCATTTTCAACACCCCATGCCCAATCTAATCTTAAAAAATAACCTAAAAAAGTAGTTCTTAACCCGAAACCATAACCTGCAACAATAGGGTCAACATCTTTGTATACAGTTACGGTTATAGAAGGATCATTTTGAGGTCCCTCAGTAATAATCTCTTTATTTACTGAATTTTCTTTACCCCAAGGATCTAATCCACTCCATGCAGAACCAATATCTGTAAACCCAATTAATTGGAAGTTTCTTATAAACTTTGATCTGATTGGTCTTCTAATTAAATACTTAAAAACAGGAACTCTTAATTCACTATTAATTACTGCAAAGTTAGTTCCTCTTCTAATGTTTTGAGAAAACCCTCTCATATTAGCAGCCAATGCATGGAACCTATAGTTTTGAGTGAAATCAATATCTTCTTGATTAATAAATCTTTCTTGATCTCCTAAAGGAATCCATTCGTCTAAACTACCCATATAGTATATTAACTTTTCATAACCGAAAGAAGAACTAGCTGCTAAACGATTAACCCAAACTATTTCTCTACTTAGCTTTAAGGAATGTCTAAAATCCAATCCAACTACCTGCATATTACCATTCTCACCATTACCTATCCCAACAACCTCACCATTACTTATATTCCGGTTAGTTGACACAAAGGAACCATCTCCAAACTCCTGATAATATTCTCCAAACACTTTAAACTTAGTTCCATAATAAATGTTAGTCATAATAGGTCTAGAATTATCAAAAACGAAAGCCACCTTTGTAATCCCCCTAAACTCATTAAAGTTAGGTTCTTGCAATGTTAAATCATTAGATGTTTTAATAACAATATTATCATTCCTAGCAGCAAAAGTTGTTCTAATACTTGCAACTTCGTTTATTGGGTATTTTATCGAGTATTTTAAAGAGTTAGTTGAAAACCCAAGTGCTAATTGCCCGTTAATTGTATTAGATGTTGTTCTAGAAACTGTGTATTCCTTATCTGTTCTACTTGCTAAATTTTGATAAGTCATAAAGTATTCTCTTGTGTCAGAAGAAATCCTTACACCACCAAAAATTTTATAATCCTCAAACAAATCTAACGTGCCAAATTTAATAAATGCACCTAAGCCAGGTCCAATATATGGTCCTCCTGTAAACTGTTGATATTCTCCATTAACAAAGTTATTACTAAACTTAATTCCTGAATTATCGTTAAAAAATGACCAATTGTAATTTCGTTGATTAGGTAATTTAAAAGTCTCAAAAACACTATCTCTTTTAGCCTCTCCTTCTCCTACCACTATTACATTTTTCTGAATCTTATCTTTATCCTTCTCAAAAACATAATCATAGATGTTAACTTCAGCCTCTTCTCTACTACTTCTCTTTTCTAAAGGAATTGCTTTTAATATGTTTACATTCTCTTTAGGTGCTTCAAGATTTTTATTTTGAATTGGATTAATATTATTAGTATCTACAACTGTTTTAGTCGAACTGATAGGAGCTTTATCACTTAAATCTCTAAGCATTAAATGATACTTATAATCATCCTTTAAAACATCAGTATACTTACCATTATCATAAATATTATGCTCCTTAATACTTCTGTTATACCCTTGATCACTTGAATTAACTTCATAAAACCTATGATAGTGAATTGAGGTATCAATATGTGTAATAAAGCTATCTTTAACAGCATTCATCCTTGTTAATATCTTATCATTCTCTCCTAAGAAATATATTAAAGAATCTTTTCCAAAAGGCTGTTCTTCAGAAACTTGAGGTGTTTCTGTAACTTTTGTCAACTTCTTTTCTTCACTTTGATAATCAATTATCCAAACATCCTTTTGCAATGCTAACAGCTCCATATCTGAGGGTTGGTAGCCCAATGAGTCATTAGTACGATTAGATGTAAATACAATTTTTGTGGAATTTTCAATAAATCTTGGTTCTAAATCATCAAATTTATCATTGGTTATTTTTTTATGTGAATTAGGTCCAATATAGTATAAATACAAATCTGATTGCCCTTTATAAACTCCTGAAAAAACCATTTCTTTACCACCATCGGAATAATCCATAGCAGTTATCTTTTCCATATTAAATATAGCTTTAACTTGAATTCCTCCTGAAGCAATATCAAAATAATGCATTAACAAAACGCCTTTTTCTTCAGTAACGAATGCCAAAACTTCACTAGAGGGGTTCCATTCTAATATAGGGTAAGAGTAGTCGTTTATTCTATCTAATTTAAACTCCTTTTTATAAATTTTATATTTTTTTTCTACATCCTTATAATAAATATAGATTTTATATTGTCCTAATTGGTTAGTTACAAATGCAAAATTATTACCATCTGGACTCATCTTAAACTGAGAATATTCTCTATTCTTTTTAATCTTAAAAATCTCCTTTGCTAAATAATCTTCCTTTACACTTGGAGGCAAGTTTTCATACTCTTTTTGATAATATTCTAACCACTCCTTGGTTAAACTTTTCATTGAAATTCCTAAAACATATAAAAAACCCTTTTCTATACTTTGAGTAACTCTAGTCATGTACAAAATATTAGGAATAACAGCTTCACCATAAGTATCGACAACATAAGCCCACATAGAATGACCAGCAATAACAGCATCTCTGCTAGATAAACGATTGAATTTTTTATACTTCCCAGATAATATTCCATCTCTAACACTATTCTCAAGTTCTGGACTCCAATTATCTGACATGTATGAGGTTAGACCCAAATTGTACCATGAAGGCATACTGAATAAGCTTGAATTTTTTAATACTTGAGTCCAGCTAGCTCCATAAACCTGTTGATTAACCATTACTTGAGCAACTCCTTCTTTAATCTGTTTAGCAAACTCTTCATGATTACCATCAAAGTAAATAAAGACTTTAGATCCCATTATAGTTGTTATCCCTCCTACTTCGCCTCCTTCTAAGTTTAAGCCTACATTACTTTGCTTAAAATGTGATTGCTTATTATAGATAATAAACTGCATTTTACCCTTAAGCTCATATTCAAAAAACTCTTCTTGCTGTTTAATATATTCTTTTGCAACTTTAGCTGTATAAACTGCTAATTCTTTACCACCTGTATAGAAATAAGTCTCATATTGTTCAAAACGATAATATTTCCATTCAAAATAGTCGTATTGAACTCGGTTTTTACCAAAACCTACTTGAGTGCCATTATAAAACTGAGCTTCAGATTTTTGAGAAAAAAAAACACTTAGCATTAAAGCTAAAACTATGGCAATATGACTGTTTTGTGTTTTTATACCGTTATTATTAAAGTTTACGCGTAAAAATAAAGATTTTATGAGGATTGTAGATACTTTTACATCATTAAATAAACTTTAAAAACTTATGATTCAAGTACACTATTTCACCTTTAATGGTTTTCAAGAAAACACCTATATTCTATCTGACGACACTAAAGAATGTGTTATTATAGATCCTGGCTGTTACAGTAATGAGGAGCAACAAGAGCTAGCTGCATACATTGATGAAAAAGGACTTAAACCTGTAAAACTACTAAACACCCATTGTCACATTGATCATGTTTTAGGAAATAGTTTTGTAGCCAACAAATACAATGTGGGGTTAGAAATGCACGAAAAAGATTTACCAACACTACATGCTACACCTGAATACGGACACTTATATGGTTTTAATATTGATAAATCTCCAGAACCAACTACACTATTAAAAGAAGGTGATAAAGTTAAGTTTGGAAATTCTGAACTAGATGTAGTATTTGCTCCTGGGCATAGTGCTGGTCATATTGTTTTTATTGATCATCAAGAAAAATGTATTATTGGTGGTGATGTTTTATTTTACGGAAGTATTGGTAGAACAGATTTACCCGGAGGTGATTATGATACACTTATCAATAGTATTAAAACTAAATTATTAACTTTAACTGACGATTTTAAGGTTTACTCTGGACATGGACAACCAACAACAATTGGTTTTGAAAGAGCAAACAACCCTTTTTTAAAATAATGCAGAATACCCCTACAAATACTCCTAATAAAAAACAGCAACCTAAAGGAAGCTACCATCCTAAAAAGGATAAAAGCTATAACTACATTGTTATGGCTGTTTTGTGTTTTTTTATTGGCTTTGGATTAACAATTGGTTTTTATAGCTATATATTAATTGACATAACCACTTTATCAAAATTCATTGCTGCATCTGCAGTTGTGGGATTTCTAATACCTTTAAAGCTTTATCGTAAATGGTTTCATTTCATTAAATATGAGATGATTATTTTTAATATACTTGGAGTAGCACCTATATTAACTGGATTATTTTTATGCTTAAACTTTATGTTTGTTACAGATGAGTTTTCTCACGATTACAAAATAATGGACATATTTATTGATGGAAAGGATAACCACAAAACAATTGCTGTGATATTAGAAAATAACGTTTTTTCAGGCAACGATAAAATTGTAAAAATAAATAACATTACTCCTGATGTTTTAACTAGTAGTCACTATAGAGTTACTTTAGCAACAGGATTATTTGGTTTTGATGTAGTAAAAGAAACAAAGTTTATTAAGAAGTAGGTAATTCTTTAACTACTAAATCACTCTCATACCCTTTACTAAGCAAGTATCGATAAAGCTTATCCCTTAACTTTAAACTATCAGATTCTTGTAACAACATAGTTTTCTTCTCAATTAAACTTTTTATCATGTTTAAATAATCTTGCTCCTCAATTTCAGAATTAAGAGCTGTAGTTACTTTACTCCCTGAAATTCGTTTTTGCATTAATCCTGCAACAATTTTATGTTTACCCCATTTTTTAATATGGAATTTACCCCTTACATAAGCTTCAATATACCTCTCTTCATTTAAAAAATCTTCATCTAATAGATAATCAATAATTCTATCCCAATCTTGTTTTTTAACATTCCAAGCTATAAAACGTTTTTCCATATCTAACAAACACCTTTCTTGATAAGAACAATAGCGCATAGCTTTTTCTAATGCCCTATCGTAACTCATATTTTTAAAAGGTTTATCCACTTAAAAGTCTAATTTTATGCTCTCAAAAATACTTAAGTAATTTGTAGGTTGGCTCGTTTAGGAAAAAATAGCAATGCTTTATACTTGTTAATAGCAGCTAATGCTGTATCGGGTTTTGCTCAAGGGATAAGCATGTTAGCTATTCCTTGGTATTTTTCTGATATTTTAAATCAAAGTTCAACCTTTGGGTTTATTTATGGAACAGTTACATTTCTAACTCTATTTTGGGGGTTATATGTTGGAACCTTAGTAGACAGGTATTCTCGTAAAAAAATATTTTTGTCCATTACAATATGTGGAGGGTTAATTATAGGATCTGTTGCAGCAACAGGTTTCTATTTAGGAGAATTACCTACTGCTTTAATTGGTGTAGTCTTTTGTACAACTATGTTTATTTACAATGTCCACTACCCTACATTATATGCCTTTGGACAAGAAATAACCGAGAAAAAAGATTATGGGAAAATCAATTCTATTATAGAAATTCAAGGGCAAGCTACAAGTGTTCTTTCTGGCGCATTTGCTGCAATCTTAATTACAGGTGTCAATCAAGAGTTTTTAGCTAATATAGGCTTAGGCGGAACCTTTAATTTTAATATTCAGCCTTGGAGTTTACATAAGATTTTTATGATGGATGCCTTTACTTACCTATTGGCTTTTGTATTAATATTAATGATAAAATACACTGCTGTTAAAAAGAAAGTTATAGATACAGGTTCTATTTTTAAACGATTAAAACAAGGTGCAGCTTTCTTAAAACAAACTC
Organism: Vicingaceae bacterium; assembly: GCA_029210015.1. Taxonomy (GTDB): domain Bacteria; phylum Bacteroidota; class Bacteroidia; order Flavobacteriales_E; family Vicingaceae. The sequence goes on along the minus strand of JARGOE010000056.1, from coordinate 6,723 downwards.
CATTATTATTTTATTTTGGGATATGCTCATACACCATTTTTGCTATGCTCTTAATTCATATCCATCAGCTTATGCCTATTTATGTAGACAAACACCTGGGGGCAAGTTCTGCTGTTTATGCTGGTGCTGAAATGCTTTATGCTGTGGGAGCATTAATTTCTGGTATCGGCATACGATGGATATTTAAAAACACCAATACTGTAAAAGCTATTATAATATTAATGATCATGAGTATTATAGTTTTTGAATTAACCGCCTTTACTCAAAATTCTCTTATATTAATTTTTGTTTGTTTTGTTTTAGGAATTACAAACGCAGGTTCCAGAGTACTAAGAATAACTTATTTATTTAACCATATTCCAAATCATATAATCGGTAGAGCTGGAAGTGTATTTCAAACTTTAAATGTTATTGTCAGGTTTTCATTTATCACTTTATTCTCGCTAGCCTTTTTCGCTAAAGGGACTAACATTACATGGGCGTATGTGATTTGCGGAATATTTATTCTAATTTCAATTTTCCCTCTTCTCTTTTTCTATAAAAAACTGGTTAACCTAAAATCTGGAGAGTAACATCTAACTTTTTTCTATCTTTAACAAATGCAAAAAGCATTTATAAAAAAATGGCTGTTTGGGTTAATTGGGATTATCCTTGCTCTTATCACCTATAACTTTGTGCCCGGGCAAGAATTTGCTCAAGCACCTATAATGGCTGCAGTTGTAGTTATTATGGCTGTCTTTTGGATTTTTGAAGTCATTCCAATTCCTGTAACATCACTATTCCCACTTGTTCTTTTCCCAATTTTTGGAATATTAGATACCAAATCAACCGCATTATTTTATGGTAAGGATATTATCTTTTTATTCTTAGGTGGTTTGATGCTTGCTCAAGGAATTCAAGAATCTAATCTGCATAAGAGAATAGCATTATATATTGTGAATATAATCGGCAGCAAACCCTCCAAACTGATATTGGGTTTTATGGTAGCCACTGCATTTTTAAGTATGTGGATTTCTAACACTGCTTCTGTAATGTTAATGATGCCTATTGGATTATCCATTATTGAAGAAATTAAGGAAAGTGATGTGAAGAAAAAATTCATCTCAAAATTTGCAGTTGCTCTGATGCTTGGAATTGCTTATTCTGCTGATATTGGAGGTATGGCAACACTTGTAGGAACACCTCCTAATATGGTTTTCAGCGAAATGTACCACTCTCTTTTCCCAGATTTACCGTCTATTGGGTTTAGCCAATGGATGATGATGGGCTTACCAATATCTATCACATTTATTTTTACAGGGTGGTTATTAATGACTAAAGTTATTTATAGAATGCCCAAACATAAACTTTTTAAAAATCATCATGTTATTAAAGATCTCATTAAAGATTTAGGGAAACTAAGAAGAGACGAACTACTATCTGGTTTAGTATTTTTATTGGCAGCTATTTTATGGATAACTGGATCAGATATAAATTTAACAGAAAATATAAAGTTCACCGGATGGAGGACTAGCTGGAATTTACCTGATGTAAAAGATGCTACAATTGCTATAGGTGCAGCTATTTTACTTTTTATTATCCCTTCTAAAGAAAAGCCTAAAGAAGCCTTATTAACTTGGAAAAAGGCAAAAACATTACCATGGGGAATTTTATTATTATTTGGTGGTGGATTTGCATTAGCTGGAGGGTTTACTAGCAGTGGTTTAAGTACTTTAATTGGCAATTTATTCGAAGAAATCACTTTAGATTCACCTATAATTATTGTAGCTATTATTTGTTTAGTATTAACCTTTTTAACTGAAATAACTTCTAATACAGCTACAACTAATTTATTATTACCCATACTAGCAAAGGCAAGCGCAGTATTAGGTATTGATCCTCGTTACTTAATGATACCTGCCACCTTATCTGCAAGTTGTGCATTTATGATGCCCGTTGCCTCTCCTACACAAGCTATTATTTTTGGTTCTGGATATGTTAAAATAAAACAAATGATTAAAGCTGGTGTTTTATTTAATATATTAGGAATAATCATTGTTACAGGTATGTTTTTCCTTTTAAGTAAATACGTATTTGGCATATAAATTTTCCACAGAAAGCTTTATAATTGTTTATAAGTTTTAAAACTTAAAATGGCTAAAAATTCGAGCATTAATTAGATTTGTTATCCTAATTAAAAAATTGAATATGAGTTTAACAGTAAAAGGAAAAATAGCTAACATATTAGAAGTTGAAAGCGGAACAAGTAAAGCAGGTAAAGAATGGAAAAAGCAAGGTTTTGTAGTTGATACAGGAGCTCAATTTAACCCATTAGTGTGTTTTAGTTTATTTGGTGACGACAAAATTAATATGTTACGTGATTTTGGGCCTGGACAAGAAGTTGAAGTTGGTTTTAACATTTCTTCAAGAGAATTTAACGGAAAATGGTATCATAATATTGATGCTTGGAAAATCACTGGAGCTACTAATGCTGCTCCTCAAGCTGCTGCACCAGCGCCATCTATTGATGAAGCTCCAGCAGAAGATGATGATTTGCCATTCTAAAATGGCTCAATAATTGATTACCCCTTTTTATGAGATACTTTTTAGCAGCAACTATTTTTAGTTTGAATTTAATCGCTTTAAATTCAGTTGCTGCTAGTAACAGTCTTCCACAAGACACCATAATTCCTTCCAAGCACAAATTTGCTACTAAAACAGTGTTTATTCCTAAAGCTTTTGATGCTGCCTCTCTTGTAAAACAATACATGGAGTACTTAAAAGCTGGTAAAAGAACTATTGGTTTTTTGCATAAGGATGAACTTGAGATGATTGGAGAAAAGGATTTAACAGAAAAAAGATTGTTTTTTGATTCTTACCAAGTTGTTTCTATTGGCAAACGAATGGCAATGGTTAAAGTTATGAGTGTTAGAGGAACCTCTATAACTTGTAAAATGCTTATGCTCCGTTATTATCAAAACATGAATGGTCATTACCTTTTAGTTCCTGGAAAATCAGAAAAATTTGAGAAAAAAATGGGAGATATTACCCTAAGGAAAGTTTTTCTTAACACTTGGACATCTGAACAACGGTGTAACTAGACTTCTACCAAACTGCCATCGTTAACATAAAGTAATTGCGCTGAGATATTTTGATACCCCATTTGAGATAACAAATTTCGATAATTGGTAATTTGTTCTTTGTGTTTTTCTTCTTGTTCTCCTGTTTTATAATCTATTACAATGGTTTGATCATTTTTAACCAATACTCTATCTGGCTGGTAACTCTCTCCGTTTTGCAATAAAATTGAACGTTCATTTTTTAATTCATCAAAATTTTCGAACCAGCCTTTTATAGTTGAATTAGTAAATAAATCCTCTATTTTCTGTTTAATTTCTGGCACTTCCTCAATACCCAACAACCCTTTTAATTGATAAGATGCTAAAACACCATCTAAATCAGTTGGCACATTAATTTTTGCTAAAATATTATGAATCAATGTTCCATGCTCACCAATTGTTTCAGGATTTTCTACATCCCAAACCAATGGTGCTTGATAACTAATTTTTATTTTATCTCTCCAATTATTATAAACTACATTAGTAATAGTTAAGCTATCTGAATCATTTTTTACTTCACTTACATTTTTATTAAACAATCCAAATTTGTAATGAAAATCTCCAATCTTATTATCTGGATTTGAACTACAATAATTATTTAAATAATCTCCTACAGATCCATTTTTAGATTTGCTTTTACCTTTTTTAGTTATGATATATAATCTATCTTTCGGTCGAGTAAATGCAACATAAACTAGGTTAACTAAATCCAACTTGGCTTTATTCATTTCTTCTTCAAACACACCAGAAAAAATAGTATTACTTAGTTGTTCTTTTATAGGCATTACTGCCGATTTTAATCCTTCTATATTAATTTTATTGGTCCAAAAGTAGTCTTCACCTCTCTTAACCGCAGAATCTGCAAAAGGGTATATTACCACAGGAAACTCCAGTCCTTTTGATTTATGAATAGTCATTACTTGTACAGCCTCTACTCCATCAGGTATAACTACCGAAAATTTTTCACTCTTTAAGTCCCACCAATCTAGAAAATTAAGAACAGAATTATCATTTCTAGATGCATATTCATGAACCTTATCTAAGAAAAATTGAACATATAGATTTACATCCTTATTCAGGTTAAAAACTGTGATAAGCTCTTCAGCTAATTCATACAATGAATAATTAGCTATCTTATTAAAATTAAAGTCAATGTTTTTAGCGTTCAAGTAACCTAACAATCCTTTTTGTTGATATTGTTCAAATAAGGCTTCTTTATAGACATACTGAGTTAAATATCGCATTACCTTAATTTGATAATTGGTATCTCCTGGATTGGTTAAATACCTTAATAAATCGATAACAAAGACAACCTCATTAGAGTTGCCTAGCAATAGGCTTTCCGATGAAACCACATTTACCCCTTCATTTAAAAGAAATTCTGATATTTCAACAGCATCTTTATTGCCTCTACAAAGTATTGCAATGTCTTTTAATGAATATTCATCTTTTAAACATTCCTTAACTTTTTCTAAAACATAACCAATTGTTTTCTCCTTATAATCTTCAACCTGCTCACTATCTTTATCATTAATTCCTTCAAACCCTAAAACTTCGATACCTCCACCAATATTTAATTTTTCAAACCCTTGATTTAATTCATTATAAAGTTTGTTATATTTCTCAGGTAACTCTGGAGCAACTGATTGAAAAAATTGATTGGTAAAATCTACTATTTCGGCTTTTGATCTATAGTTAGTAGCCAATTCTTTTTGATCAAAATTTCTATCTATACTTTGCTCCCGTTCTAATAATAAAGGATTATTGTTATGTCCATAAACTTTTGGAAATGCGATAATTTGCTCAACTTCTCCACCTCTCCAACGATAAATGGCTTGTTTTGCGTCTCCAACTATCATATTAAATTTCCCATTAGCTAATGAGTTATCTACTAATGGTAACATGTTATGCCATTGAGTAATTGAAGTATCTTGAAATTCATCAATTAAATAATGTTGGTATTTTTCACCTAAACGTTCATAAATAAAAGGAGCAGGTTCAGAGGCAACGATAGCTGCTATTCGCTTATTAAAATCAGATAGATTTAATATATTGTTATCAGTTTTAAACTCGTTTATAGTTTTTTCTATCTCATTTAAAACAGCAATATTATAAAGGTTTTTTAAAACCTCTTTATTGATGATGTATTGGCTTAACTCATCTTTAAGAAAATCTTGAAAGCCTGAAAACAAATCTAGCAACTCTTGTTTATTTTCTTCAATTAAGTCTTTTTGTGTTTGAGGTTTGCTTTTACTGAATAAGTCTTTATCATCTTCAAATACAGAAGCTAATCTTTTTCCAACAGAAAAATCTTCTAAATTCATTACCTTACTCCAGTAATTAGGGTAATCTGAATGTGAGAACGTATTTCGTTCAATCCCTTTATTATCAATAAACTTTAAAGCACCCTCTCCTAGCTCTTTAACCTTTGTTTCAAACTGCTTAATTCCTTTATTTATGTATTTTTTAATGTCTTCAAAATCAGAAATGGTCAAATCTCTAATATTTTCAAGATGAAACTCATTACCATCCTTTAATAGCTTTTCAGCAAAACTCAATAGATCTCTTTCTATATTCCAACTTTTTTCATCATCAGATTTCTGTATCGCATACTCTACTAAAATTTTAGTTAGCTTGTCATTATTTCCCACCTGTGCAACCAACATATCTATAGCTGATTTTAACACTTCTTTTTCTCCTAATTCAATATTAAAGTTTAATGGTAGCTGTAAATCATGAGCAAAAGTTCTAATGATTTTGTGGGTAAATTTATCTATAGTACTAATTGCAAAATCATTATAATTATGCAAGATAGATTTTAACACTTTGTAACTTCTATCTTTTAACACTTCTTCAGAAACACCAAGCCCCTCTTGTTCTATTGGCTTAACTAATTCTGCCAATACGAACTGAGGAGTTCCTTCTAATTTAGTTATACCTGCTATAGCTTTTAACGCGTCTAAGACACGTTCTTTCATTTCTGCAGCTGCTTTATTAGTAAAAGTTACTGCTAAAATATTCCTATACTGAAAAGTATTATCAGTTGCTAAAGCAATTTTTAAATACTCTTTAACTAAAGTAAAAGTTTTACCTGTTCCAGCAGATGAATTATATGATACAAAGTTTTTCTGCATTAACTATTATTTTGAATAATTGTCAACTTTTCTTCCATCGGTAAATTACCATCTATCCACTTAATATCAAAACCATTTCGTTCCATTTTCCTAAACCAAGTAGCTTGACGCTTAGCAAATTGGTGTATATTAATATTAAGTTTATTAAACATCTCTGTCCTATCAATTTCTCCTATTAAAAACTGAGTAATTAACTTGTACTCTAACCCGTAAAATTTAAGTCTATCTGCACTTACCCCATTGTTCAAAAGCGACTCAACCTCACCAATCATCCCCTCATATTTTAAACGCTGTTTTAACCTCTTAGTAATACGTTCTTTAATTATTTCGCGTTCATAATGTATCCCAAATATTACTGAATTAATTTTAGGGTAGTCATTAATTAATATCTTATTTTCTTTTTCAAAAACAGCAACTTCAATTGCTCTAATTATTCTATCTCTTTCTATTGAATCTGTAGTATTATGAAGTTCTTTCTGTTGAGATAAAAT
>JARGOE010000055.1:7122-17574 GCA_029210015.1 Vicingaceae bacterium | reverse complement strand
TCCATATTACAGACAAATCACCAACATAAAAGGCTATGATTTTCTGTTAGATATTGACCATTATTACTACTATGACAATAATTATAGTAATAATAATAAAATTCCTTTTGAGATGGAAGGCGAACAGTACAGTGTTACTCGCGTAAATAAAGAGCGATTTATACTAGAATTATTTAAAGAAAATGAAAGTATTTTAGATATCGATATAGATGCTATAAAAGATGATTTAATTGGACAATATGGTAAGAAATATCAGAATGAAATACCACAAAGCGAGTTAACCATAACTAAACAAAGTAATGGTATTGATTATAAATTTGAAATACAAAGCCTAAACTTTAGAACCATAAAAGGCAAAACCAATATAGAATCGATTAAAGGTAAATTATTTTTGAGGTTTGAAAAATTCTCCCCAACCGAAGTTGAGGAGAATTAAACTTTAGTTCTTCAAATTAAAAGGCAACCTAATACCAACAACTAAATTTCTACCCATATTGTAAATACCATTCTGTTTTAAGCGAGATAAGTGATTTACATATTGACGGTCTAGTAAATTAGTTACCGCAACCGTTAACTCTAAAGGTTGTTTCCCTAACATGATTTCTGCCCCCACAGAAGCATTTAGCAACACATAAGTTAAAGTTGGCGTTTCTGCTAAATCAATATTATTTTGAGCAAAAATGGTATTTATCCCAACACTAGCGAAAGGGCTTTTAATAAATTTAAAATCCTTTAATTCTGCTTTAAATGTGTTAAGCAAATTATTACCCGGTATACGAGGCAAGTAACTTCCATCTGCTTTCTTACCAATTACCATAGCATATTGGGTTTCAAAATGCAACCAGTGCATTGCATGTGGATGGATGTCTATTGTTGTTTCAAAACCATACAAATTTGCATCAGATTGGGTATATTCAAACAACTGTACTCCATCAATTATACTATCTTGAGGAGCTAAATAAATAAAGTTATTAATGTGATTGTAAAACCCAGAAAATGCCCAAGAAACATGTTCAGAACTTAACTCTAGTCCTAAATCTAATTCCACATTATTTTCGGTAGTTAAATTTGGATTACCTAACTCATAGCGCACTGCACCATGATGTACACCATTAGCTGTTAATTCAGCTAAATTAGGTGCCCTAAATCCTGTTGCAACATTAGTTCTAATTAACCAAGCAGAATCTAATTGATAAGTTACCCCAAACGAACCATTTACCGCAGCATAGCTAACATCAACAGGTTCAATTTCAGCATGCTCTTCGTGCACCCCCTCTTCTTCCTCATGATGAACCTCTTCAGTAACTATTGTTTTTAAATCGTAACGAACTCCCGACAAAAAATTAAACTTTTTGTGTTGGTATTTAAACAATGAGAAAACCCCAAACTGATTAATTGTTGCATCAGGTATCAATACCTCATGACCTCTATTGGTATTAGCCTGAGTTTTACCCTGTGTACCGACAACAATATTTAGTTTTTTTGAGCTTGGCAAAAACCATTTCACATCATAATTGTAAGTGGTTAAATTCATATCTAAAGCCCCAGTATCCTGTAAGGTATAAAGCAATTTTTGCTGAAAATATTCTGTTTCCTCATGCTCTTCGTGCTCTCCATGTTCTTCTTCCGATTCGTGCGCATGTTCATCTTCAAACTCTTTTCTATCATTATTTTGATAACCTAAGTTTACTGTAACTTTGGAGTTTCCAGAAAAGAAGGTGTTTTCCATTGAAATCACATTAGAAGTAGTTAGTTGAAAAGGCATTAACAAAGCTTTATCATAATTCTGAAACGATGGTTCCTCAGGAATACCTATTGCTGCTTGATTAAAAGAATAAGTAATATCTGTAACCCAAGGCTTAGTGATAAAACCAATACTTGCCCTTATTGCTCTTTCATTAAAACGAGTATTGGTTACTCGTAAATGCCGTTTATCAAAAATTGCTTCAGATTGTTTGTAATCAGAATGCATATTATATCCAGCATTTAAACCAAAACGAATGTGTTCTTTAGTGGCTTTAATTCCAAAACTACTTTGGTATCCATCGGAATTAGAAAAATACTTATTGGCAACATTAGCCTGAACAGTATTTACAGGCGCAGGTTTTTCTGCCACAAAATGCAAAACTCCTCCCATAGCATCAGCACCATATAATAAAGATGAAGGCCCTTTAATAATCTCCACTTTATCTACACCAAGTCCATTTAAACCTAAACTATGATCGTCTCCCCATTGTTGATTATCAAAAGGCATTCCTTGGTTATAAACCAACACTCGATTATTGCTTAAACCTCTAATTACTGGCTTACTAATTCCAACTCCGGTACTAGCAACACTTACCCCTGCAACATTACCTAACGATTGCATTAACGATAAATTTGCCGATTGTTGCAATTGCTTGGCATCAAACTGAATCACCTCAACAGGGTTTTCATCTTGGCTACTTTGGTAAACCGAAGAAACAACAAACTCCTCTGTTTCAATTACAGAATGTGCCAATTCAAAATCTAATGTTATTGGATCTTCACCAACTTCAAGTGTTTTTAAAATTACATCGTACCCAATAAATGAAATCTGAACTTTATAGGTCCCCTTTCTAGTTATTTTGAGTTCGTAATTACCATCAATATCGGTAACCACTCCCTTTTTAATTTCGGGCAAATAAATATTTACTCCCGGTATAGATTCTTTAGTTTGGGCATCTATTATTTTCCCTTTTATAACTTGTGCATTTAGCACTGTACTCATCACTAATAAATTGACAAGCATTAACATATTTTTCATTTAATATAAATTAAATAGTTAGTAGAAATCAATATCCATTCGTATAGTTATTGATTAAAAAAACAAAACTATTTAATGTTTGGCGGGCCTCTTAAACTAAGGTTGTTTAGAAATATATTTTGAACTAACCAAAGGTATTTCACCTTAATTTGCTGCTCAAAATAACGAATAATGCTATCCGTACTTACTTTATAATCCTGTAAAAATGTAGTCGAAAAATTATAATCACAAATAAAATCTGCATGCGCATATTCAAAAGCATGAAAGTGAATTTTATCTTTTACATCACAAGTATGTTCATGATGATCATGCTCAAAAATTTCGTGAATAGCTTTTCCTGCTATTACATTTAAAAATGCAACAACTAAGGTTAAAGCTAATATGCTACGAAATAATTTCACAATACAAAGTTAGTCATTTTTAAGAATCGCATTCCACCCTTGAGCAGTTAATGTATTAATCTGTTCTCCTTTAGTTACAATTTGGTAAGCTTCTTTATCAGAAGTTATGTGCCCAATAACAGAAACACGTTGTTGTTCTTTTATCTTTTCATAATCCTCTAAAGAAATAGTAAATAACAACTCATAATCTTCACCCCCATTTAAAGCACAAACTGTTGGGTCTAATTTCATTTCTTCAGCTACACTAACAGTAGTATGGTCTAATGGAATTTTATCTTCATAAATAGTGCATCCAACATTTGATTGCTGGCAGATATGAATTAAATCGGAAGAAAGCCCATCAGAAACATCAATCATTGCTGTTGGCTTCACATCAATTTCTTTAAACATATCAATTACATCCTTTCTTGGTTCTGGCTTTAATTGTCGTTCTAACACATAATCAAAACCTGAAAAATCTGGTTGAACAGTTGGGTTTTCACTATAAATTTGTTTTTCTCTTTCTAATAATTGTAAGCCCATAAAAGCTCCACCTAAATCACCAGAAACACAAATTAAATCGTTTTCTTTTGCTCCATCTCGATACACTAATTCTTTTTCGTCTGCTTCTCCTAAAGCAGTTACACTAATAATTAAACCTGAAGTAGAGGATGTAGTGTCTCCGCCAACCAAATCAACTCCATAAATATTACAAGCTAGTAACATTCCTTCATATAAATCTTCTAAAGCTTCAATAGAAATGCGGTTAGAAACTGCTAAAGAAACAGTAATTTGCTTAGGTTGTGCATTCATTGCATAAACATCAGACAAATTAACTGTAACTGCTTTATATCCTAAATGTTTTAAAGGTGTATATAACAAATCAAAGTGAATACCTTCTACCAATAAATCAGTAGTTACTACAGTTTGTTTATTATCGTACTGTATAACAGCAGCATCATCACCCACTCCTTTAATAGATGACTTGTTTTGCAATTTTATATTCTCCGTAAGGTGTTTAATTAGTCCGAATTCTCCTAACTCTTCTAATTCACTTACTGGTTTTTGGTTTTTATCTTCTAACATGCTGCAAATTTACGAAACCTTACAAATGAAAATACTTTCTTTCTTTTTTTTGATTTTTTTTTGTACACTAACCCTTTTTAGGTACTTTTGCTCTAATTTAGAATTAATCTAAATAAAGACAAAATGATAACAGTTTCAGAAAACGCAAAAAGCCAAGCCATCAAATTGATGGAAGAAGATAATGCCCCTGATGGTAGCTTTATTAGAGTTGGAGTTAAAGGTGGTGGTTGCTCAGGGTTAACTTACGACATGAGCTTTGACCATGTTATTAATGAAGATGATAAGGAGTTTGAAGACAAAGGGATTAAAATAGTTTGTGATAAAAAAAGTATTTTATACCTAGCCGGAACCGAATTAGATTACTCTGGCGGATTAAATGGCAAAGGGTTTGTATTCCAAAACCCAAATGCAAATAGAACTTGTGGATGCGGTGAAAGTTTTTCACTATAAACCTAGAACGAGATGGCATATACAGAAGAAGACTTAGAGAAAGAATTAGAAAATCAAGAATATAAATACGGCTTTACTTCAAATATAGAGTCGGATAAGATACCTGTTGGATTAAATGAAGATGTTATTCGTTTAATTTCTGCTAAAAAAAACGAGCCAACCTGGATGTTGGAATATCGTTTAAAAGCTTTTAAAGTTTGGCAAGGTATGGTTGAACCAGAATGGGCTCATGTAAAATATCCAAAAGTTAAGTTTCAAGAATTATCTTACTATTCTGCTCCAAAAAAGAAAGAGGACGTGAATTGGGAAGATGTTGATCCTGAAATGAAAGCAACAATGGATAAGTTAGGAATTTCTATGGATGAACAAAAAGCATTAAGTGGTGTTGCTGTAGATTTTGTTTTTGATTCTGTTTCTGTAAAAACTTCGTTTCAAGATAAATTACACGAATTAGGAATTATATTCTGCTCGTTTAGTGAGGCTGTTCAAAACCATCCTGACTTAGTAAAAAAATATATGGGGACAGTAGTGCCTACTACAGATAATTTTTATGCTGCATTAAATTCAGCTGTTTTCTCTGATGGTTCGTTTTGCTACATTCCAAAAGGAGTTAGATGTCCTATGGAACTATCTACTTATTTTAGAATTAACGAAGCAAATACTGGTCAGTTTGAAAGAACATTAGTTATCGCAGATGAAGGAAGTTACGTAAGTTACCTAGAAGGTTGTACTGCTCCAGCTCGTGATGAGAATCAATTACATGCTGCAATTGTAGAACTTATTGCCATGGATGATGCAGAGATAAAATATTCTACTGTACAAAACTGGTTCCCTGGAGATAAAGACGGAAAAGGTGGGATATACAACTTTGTAACTAAAAGAGGTATTTGCCATAACAATTCAAAAATTAGTTGGACACAAGTCGAAACTGGTTCTGCAGTTACATGGAAGTATCCATCATGTATCCTAAAAGGAGATGGAGCAATTGGTGAATTTTACTCAGTTGCTGTAACTAATAATTACCAACAAGCTGATACTGGAACTAAAATGATACACCTAGGAAAGAATACTAAGAGTACTATTATTTCTAAAGGTATTTCGGCAGGGTTTAGTAATAACTCTTACAGAGGCTTAGTTCAAATAAATAGAAATGCAGCTAACTCAAGGAACTTTACTCAGTGTGATTCATTATTAATGGGTGACAAATGTGGTGCACACACTTTCCCCTACATTGAAGCTAAAAATAGTACTGCAAAAATAGAACATGAAGCTACAACATCTAAAATAGGTGAAGACCAAATATTTTACTGTAACCAAAGAGGTATTGATACTGAAAAAGCAATTAACTTAATTGTTAATGGTTATTGTAAGGAAGTATTAAATAAGCTACCAATGGAGTTTGCTGTTGAAGCTCAAAAATTATTAGAAATTAGTTTAGAAGGAAGTGTTGGTTAACCATTAAATTATACTTTATGAAAACTTTATTTATATCCATAGTCCTTTTTATTACATCTATCGCTTTTGCTCAAGATAGCGAAGGAGCTAGAAAAAAACACTACAATTTAAGTGATAACGTTGCTCTATCTGGATATGATCCTGTTTCATACTTTGCCAACAAACCTATTGAGGGAAACAAAGACATAAACTACACTTATAAAGGGGTTACTTATTATTTCTTAACTGAAAAAAGTAAAGCCTTATTTACTGCTAGCCCAGAAAAATATGAGCCTCAGTATGGTGGTTGGTGTGCCTATGCTTTAGCAAAAAAAGATCCTGATTTAATGGATGCTGATCCTGAAACATATAAAATAACTAATGGAAAACTATATGTGTTTTACAATAGTTTTGGAGTAAATACAAAAAAGAAGTGGACTAAAAATGAGTCTGACATGCAGCAAAATGCTGATAAAAACTGGAATAAAATTATAAAAGAATAAGACGGAATGTTAAGTATTAAAGATTTACACGCAAGTATAGAAGATAAAGAAATTCTGAAAGGAATTAACTTAGAAGTTAAGCCTGGTGAAGTTCATGCCATAATGGGGCCTAATGGTTCTGGAAAAAGTACTTTATCAAGTGTTTTAGCTGGAAGAGAAGAATATGAAGTAACCAAAGGTTCTGCTGAATTTGATGGTAAAGACTTATTAGACTTAGCTCCTGAAGAAAGAGCTAAAGAAGGTTTGTTTTTAGCTTTTCAATATCCTGTAGAAATCCCGGGAGTTAGTAATATTAACTTCTTAAAAACAGCTATTAACGAAAAAAGAGAATACAACTCTCAAGAACCTGTTACTGCCAAAGAATTTTTAGGCTTAGTAAAAGAAAAATCTGCTTTAGTTGAGTTGGATAGCAAATTAGCTAATCGTTCAGTAAACGAAGGCTTTTCTGGAGGAGAGAAGAAAAGGAATGAAATATTTCAAATGGCAATGTTAGAGCCAAAACTATCTATTTTAGATGAGACTGATTCTGGATTAGATATTGATGCTTTAAGAATTGTTGCAAATGGAGTAAACAAATTAAAATCTCCTAACAATGCAACTATTGTAATTACTCACTACCAAAGATTGTTAGATTACATAGTTCCCGATTTTGTACACGTATTGTATAATGGCAGAATTGTAAAATCTGGGACCAAAGAATTGGCTTTAGAGTTAGAAGAAAAAGGTTACGACTGGATTAAGGAAGAGATTAACGCATAAAAAAATGATTGCAGAATTGACTAAGAAAGACACATTGATAGAAACCCTTTCATCTCTTGATTTTAGCGCAGAAAACTCTCATTTTACTAATCTGAGAAATGAAGCCAAACAAGAGTTAGAAAGTTTAGATTTTCCTACCTCTAAAACAGAGTACTGGAAATATACTAGAGTTGGTAAAATCATCAATAAAACGTACACAATCCAAAAGGCAGATAATGTTGATATTACGCCATTTTTAATTCCTGATTTAGACGCACATATTTTAGTGCTAGTAAATGGGTTTTACAATGCCTCACTATCAAAAATAGAAGCTCAAAATGGAGCAACTGTGCTGCCTTTATCTGAAGCTAAAACTCAAAATTTAGAAGGTATACAAAAACATTTTGGTAATTTTTCTAAAGCTAAAAACGAAATATTTTTAAGCTTTAACAATGCTTACCATACTGATGGGTTTTATTTTGAATCTGCTAAAAATGCAATAATTGAAAAGCCTTATCACATCATTAATATTACTACTAACAACAATGTTGTTGCACAAAGTAGGAACTTAATTATTGGTAATACTGGATCTCAAATTAAAGTATTAGAAAGTTTTGTAAACCTTAATGGAAACGAAAACTTAGTAAACAATGTAACTGAAATATATGTTGGTGAAAACTCTAATGTAGAATACAACAAAATTCAAGATAAAGTAAACGATAATTACCACGTTTCTACTGAACAAATTTACCAAGAAGCAAATAGCAACTTTACGATAAACACAGCTACTTTTAACGGAACAATAGTTAGAAACAACTTAAACATAGAAGTGGATGCAAGTAATTGCGAAACTAATTTGAGTGGTTTATATTTAGGAAAAAACAAAGACCATATTGACAATCATACTGTTGTAGACCATAAAAAACCACACTGTAATTCTAATGAAGTTTACAAAGGTGTTTTAGATGATGAATCTACTGGTGTGTTCAACGGAAAAGTATTTGTTCGTCAGGATGCTCAGATTACCAATGCATTTCAACAAAACAATAACATTTTATTGACTGACACAGCTAATGTTAACTCAAAACCAGAGTTAGAAATATATGCTGATGATGTAAAATGTAGTCATGGTTCTACTACCGGACAAATTGATGAAGAAGCAATATTTTACCTACAATCAAGAGGGATTAGCAAACGAAATGCTATTAACTTAATGATTAATGCTTTTGCAAAAGATGCTTTAGAAAACATTTCAATTGAAGCTTTACAAGTTTACATTGATAAAAAAATCGAAGAACGATTTACAAAATAATGTCAACAGAAACAGATATACTAAATCTAAAAAAAATCAGATCCGACTTCCCTATTTTAAATAGAGAAATTAACGGAAAACCATTGGTCTATTTTGATAATGGTGCAACTGCTCAAAAACCTCAGCAGGTAATTGATGTTATTACTAAATACTATCAATTAGAAAATGCTAATATTCATAGAGGTATTCACACATTAAGTCAGGAAGCAACTGATGCTTATGAAAAAGCTAGAGTTACTGTTCAACACTTTATAAATGCTGGGCATGAACATGAAGTAATTTTTACTTCAGGAACTACGCATAGCATTAATTTGGTAGCAAACAGTTTTGCTAAAAAGCATTTAAAATCAGGAGATGAAATTATTATCTCTACAATGGAGCACCATTCTAATATAGTGCCTTGGCAAATGGTTTGTGAAGAATATGGGGCAACTTTAATAGTAGTTCCGATTAATGACAAAGGAGAATTTTTGTTTGATGAGTATGAAAAACTACTTTCAGATAAAACTAAATTGGTTGCGGTAACTCATGTTTCTAATACTTTAGGAACTATTAACCCTGTTAAAGCAATTATTGAAAAGGCTAAAGAATTTAATGCTTTTACTCTAATTGATGGAGCACAAGCTGTCCCTCATAAAAAAGTAGATGTACAAGAATTAGATTGTGACTTTTATGCTTTCTCAGCACACAAAATGTTTGGCCCAACTGGTGTTGGTATTTTGTATGGAAAAGAAGCTGTGTTAAATAATTTACCTCCTTACCAAGGTGGTGGAGATATGATTAAAACAGTAACTTTTGAGAAAACGACTTATAACGAATTACCTCATAAATTTGAAGCAGGAACACCCAACATTGTTGGCGGAATAGCTATAGCTGCTGCTATTGATTATATGAATACTGTTGGTATTGATAATATTACAGCTTATGAAGCAGAACTATTAAATTATGCTACCCAACAAATCAAAACAATTGATGGAGTACGAATTATTGGGGAGGCTGAGAACAAAGCAAGTGTATTATCCTTTTTAGTAGATGGAACGCACCCTACCGATATAGGAATGATATTAGACAAATTAGGCATTGCGATAAGAACTGGACATCACTGTACAGAACCATTGATGAATAGATTTGGTATTCCTGGAACAGCAAGAGCATCTTTTGCTTTTTACAACACCAAAGAAGAAATTGATGTTTTTATTGAAGCTTTGAAAAAAGCTATAAACATGTTAGTATAAAATGAGCATACAAGAAATACAAGAAGAGATAGTTGAAGAGTTTGCTTTGTTTGATGAGTGGATGGATAAGTACGAACACTTAATTGAATTAGGTAAAGAATTACCAATTATTGCTGAGACACATAAAACAGAAGAGAATTTAATTAAAGGTTGCCAAAGTAGAGTGTGGTTATATGCTGAATTAAAAGGTGATGTTATTGAATTTACTGCTGATAGTGATGCAATTATTACCAAAGGAATTGTTGCCTTAATGATAAGAGTATTTACTAATCAAACTCCTAAAGCAATTGCTGAAGCAAGCTTAGGCTTTATAGATGAGATTGGCTTAAAAGAACATTTATCACCTACTAGAAGCAATGGTTTATTCTCTATGGTGAAACAAATTAAGATGTATGCTATCGCTTATCAAGCGAAAATATAAATGATATGAGCGAAGAGAAAAAACATATTGATCAGTTAAGTAAAAAGGATGTTGAAGCTCAAATTATTGAAGCTTTAAAAACTGTTTACGATCCAGAAATACCTGTTG
>JARGOE010000055.1:0-7022 GCA_029210015.1 Vicingaceae bacterium | reverse complement strand
GAAGCTCAAATTATTGAAGCTTTAAAAACTGTTTACGATCCAGAAATACCTGTTGACATTTATGAAATGGGATTAATATACAATATTAACATTGATGATGAATTTAATGTTGATATTGAGATGACGCTTACATCTCCATCTTGTCCTGTTGCTGAGAGTTTACCTGAAGAAGTTAGACAAAAAGCCGAGGATTTATGGTGTGTAAAATCTGCCAAAATTGAATTGGTTTGGGAACCAACATGGGGTAAAGAAATGATGAGCGAAGAGGCTTTATTGGAATTAGGAATGATGTAACATGAAGAATCTATTTTTACTTTTAATTGTAAGTAGTATTTCCTTTTCTGTCATTGCACAAAAAAAAGAGAAGCACACCAAAAGAAATCAAGACGGAATTTTAATCGAAGAAGGTTTTTATTTAAAAAATAAAAAAACAGACGAGTGGAATTTTTATTATGGTAATGGAACCATCTGTTTAAAAAGTAATTATGAAAATGGTATTTTAAATGGCGAATCAATTCGCTTTGATTTACAAGGGAATGTAATAGCAAAACTTAATTATCTTGATGGAAAAATAACTGGCCATCAAATATATTTTTATCCTTCAGGAAACAAACTTTCTGAAGGTAAAATGATTGACGAAAAAGAAGAGGGAGCTTGGAAGTATTATAATACTAATGGTGAGCAAATAGGAATTGTTAAATACAAAAATGGTATTCAATTAGATGAAAAAAGTAAATAGTTAAAACTTCATACACATTACCAATATATCATCAATCTGCTCTTCATTACCCATCCAGTTATAAAATTCTTCTTTTAAAATTTCCCGCTGTTCATCAGGTGATTTCTTATGATGATCTATAAATATTTGCTTCAATCTTTTATTCATGAATTTTTTACCTTTGGCACCACCAAACTGATCAGGATACCCATCTGAAAACATATAAAACACATCATCTTTCTTAATATCAATTTGGTTTAATTCATAGATAAAATCAGATGGAGCATTACCTCCTATAGGATTTCTACTCCCTTTAATCTCTAACAATTCATTATCTCTGATATAAAGTAAAGGTCGAAATGCCCCTGCATATTGAACAGTATTATTTTTAGTGTCAAACGTACAAATTGAAATATCCATACCATCCTTACTCTCACTCCCAACATCTTCTTGTCTTAACACTTTTTTAATAGCAACATTAAGTTGAGTAAGAATTTTAGAAGGATTTGTTTCTTTATTTTCAAGTATAATTTGATTTAAATTGTTTACTCCTATCATACTCATAAATGCTCCTGGAACTCCATGTCCCGTACAATCTGCTGCTGCAATAATCAGCTTATCCCCCAACTTATCAAACCAATAAAAATCTCCAGAGACAACATCTTTTGGCAAATATAAAACTCCTAAATTATCCTCATATTTATCAAGTTTATTGCCTTTAGGCAATATTGCTTCTTGAATTCTTTTAGCATAATTAATACTATCAGTAATATTTTTATTAGCTACTTCAATAACTTTTTTCTGCTCACCTAATTCAAGATTAATATGCTCAACTTTCTCTTTCTCTTCTCTTAATTCACTTGTTCTTTCATCAACTTGTTGGGTTAACTTTTGTTGAGTTTTTTTTAAGTTTCTAGTTCTGATAGATATGAATAAATATATTGCTAAAACTATAAGTAATACTACTGAAGTATAAAACCAATTAGTTTGATACCAAGGAGGGAAAATGGTAAAAGAAAATGTTAAGGGTTCATTTACCCAAACATCATCATTATTTTTTGCTTTAAGTATAAAGGTATAATCTCCAGGAGTAAGTGCAGTATAAACCGCTTTTCTATCTTTAGTTAAGGGTAACCAATCCTCGTCTAGGCCTTTTAGTTTGTATTGATATAAAACTTTCTCTGGATTTTTTAAAGATATTCCTACATATTCGAAAATAAAGTTATTATTGGTATGAGATAGCTCTAAAGCATCTGGAAGACCATTTAGCGGATTTATATTAGTGGTATAATTCTTCCAGATAACATCATTAAAGTTTAACTTAATATTATTCAAAGATACTCTTGGTGGAATAGTATTTAATTGATCTCCTTTTTCGTTATATAAATATGCTCCATTAATGGTACCAATCCAAAGTTGATTTCCTATTCCATTACCAACAGCATTTAAATTACATTCTACACCTATCATCCCTTCTGATTTACTAAAATTTCTAATCTTTAAGTCTCCTCCATCATAATAAGATTCAATTTTTAATCTATCTACTCCTTTATTTGTTCCAATCCATATATTATCTTTTATATCTATTTGTAAAAAATATACATTATCTGATGACAAGCCTTTTTCTTCATCTATAATTGAATGAGAATTATTTGATTTTACATATAAACCTTCACTTGTTCCAATCCATAAGTTATTCTTTTTATCAACAACAAAACTTCTAACTCTACCAGCATTAAAGTCTTCAGTTTCTCCAACAAAATCAAAAGTTTTTCCATCATAAACATAATAACCTTTATTACTTGCTAAGTAAATTTTATCATTGTAATCAATTATATCAAAAATAAAGTCTTCAGGAGTATCTTTAACAGGCTTTAAAGAGTCATTTTTAAAAATGTAGAGCCCCATTTTAGTCCCTATATATAACTTCTTTCTATACTTATAAATTGAATATATATCATTTTGAATATCACTCTCAAAATCAAAGTTTTGAATTTTATCATCTTTATATTTACTGAGGCCTCCATTTCTCCCTAGGTATATTGTATTGTCTATTTTAGTAATCTTATTTATAATACTACTACCTAGTTCCTTCGTACTAATTGATTTTATAATTTTATTATCTTTTATAACATTTACTCCGTTACTTTTATAACCTAACCAAATCTCCTCGTTATCACAAAATATAGTGTTAATGTAACTGCTTAAGAGTCCATTTTTCTGATTAAAATACGTAAAGGTTGAATTAAACTTTGAAAGACCTTGACCAATAGTACCAAACCATAAATTTTCTTCTGAATCTGTATATAAAGACCATACCTTTTTAAAATTAAAACCGTTTTGTTCATTAATAATTCTGAATGAATTATTTAAAGGGTTAACGAAGTATGAATGACTATTTAGTGCTCCAAAAACTAACTCATCTTTATATTTTGAAGCAGATGTAATTGTTAAATGGCCATCAGCATCATTTGGTAATTCAAATTCAGATATTGTATCAGACTCTATAAGTGATAAGCCCTTAATACTACCTACCCATATTTTATCTTTACTTTCTATTATGGCCTTAATGAAGTTTGAAGGAAGGCCATCTTCAATTGTAAATTGAAGAACTTTATTATTTTGATCTATTTTAAACAGCCCTTTTTGACGAGTAGCTATCCATAAATTATTCTTGCTATCGGTATAAATTGAATTGATAAATGCGGAATTAAGATCATCATTCTCTGTATTAAAAACCTGCAAAGAATCTCCATTAAAAAAATACACTCCGGAAAGAGATCCAAAATAAATTTTCTCATCTTTTTTACTGAAATGAGTACATATAAATGCTTTGTCCTCACTAAATATATTTTTAATCTGCTTTAAATTAGAAGATAATTGAGTGACACCTGAGTTAGTTGCAATCCATACATTATTTTCTTTATCCTTAGTAATTGAATAAACTACATTATTGGAAAGTCCATCCTTCTCACGAATTGCCTTAAAAGTGTAGCCATCATAGTAACCTAGCCCACCCCCATTTGATCCATACAATAAGTATCCATTTGCCGCTTGGTTTACACATAAAATATCAGATTGTTCTAAACCCTCACCTACATTGTAATTAATAAAATTATAGGTTTGAGCGGTTAGTGAATTTATAACCACTAACACAAAAAATAACAAAATAGCTTTTAAGATTTTAGCCATAAAGTAAATGTAAAAAAAAGTCCCGATAAAATCGGGACTCTTTTATATTTAGATTAATATTTAATCAATTTCCGGACATAAAGCTTTCCTTTCTCTCTCACTTTTACAAAGTAAATACCTGAAGATAAAATAGCTGTGTTCAAACTGATTTTATTAACTCCAGAATTAACCCTTTCATTCCTTGTTGAAATAATCTTACCTACTTCATTAGTAATGTCTATATATATGTCTTTAGGTTTTATTGCATCTATCATAAGCGTTGCAGGTCCATTTGTTGGGTTTGGATACAACTCGAATTCAAGGTTAGGCTCATTAGCAACAGAAATCCCTGTACCTAATGGCTCAACTAATATATATATCCCTGTACTATCTATATAAAAGTTTAATGAATCTAAAATACTATCATTAAAATTAACTGCTACTGTCCAAATAGAATCATGAGGTAATCCAGGATAATCAATAGAAACAATATAGGTTGCACTCGCATTAATGTTTGATAAATCATAGTATCCATTCCCTCCAGAAGTTGACCCTCCAACAATTCCTCCAGGAGATTGTTCAACTGTTATGTCAATATTAGGTATTGGATCTCCTGGGCTTTTATTAAAACTACCTGAGTATTCAAAAACATAACCATTTAAACTACTGTTTCCTGTTAAAGGTGGTGGTGTTATTAAAGTCACATCTTTAACTACACTACCAGAGTCACAATGTGCATAGAAAACACCAGCACTTTCCCATTTATAACAAGTATCTAAATGCTTGTGATAAGAAATCATTGAATTAGGATTAAATATTGGACTAGGTTCTACTTTTACTAAAAAGCTATCAGTTGGCACGTAATTAAACATATAAGTCCCTGCAACACCTGTAACCATTGAATCTATTGGCGCCCAAGGCTTTGGAACTATTCCTTTTTTAAATAAAAATACTTTAGCCCCATTTACTGGTGTAACTCCATCTAGAACCGTTCCTGTTATAGTGTTTGAACATGAACAGATTAAACTATCGTCTGTAGATGTTTCAACTGGAGAACCAGGAAGTAGTTGAACCATATTTAAATTGGATAACATATAAGTTGAATCTATAACTCCAAAATAAGATGAATCAGCTATCATATTAACATTAAGTCCTCCATACAAACTATCCACGTCTGAACAAGATGGATCAAAAAACTTGTCTGTTTTAACAACTAGAACTTCATTTGGATCTACTTCACTTACATGGACAAAACCTCCATCAATTGTATTTATAGTGTTGTAAGGAAAATTAGAGTGGTTCCAGTAGGTAAATCTTTTAGATTGATTAAAGTTACCATTACCATCTATCATAAATAGAGCTCCTGTTCCATTACCACTATAATCACTTGCTGAAACTACTATCTCTCCATTAGATGTAGCTATTGATTTACGAATTCTAATATCTCCTCCTGCTGCTAATGAATATATTTTAGACCAGTTATTAATCCCATTATTCACGTTCACATTTGTTATAATAAAAGCATCATATCCCCCTCCAGTAGTATCATAAGCTGAATAAGATACAAATGCATTAGTATCATCTAACATAGCCACTGAAAAATCTCCAAACCCATACTGTTGATCAACTGGGTAATCAAGATTCATAGCTTTACTCCATTGTACATTTCCTAAATTATCCGTTTTAACAAGATCTATTAAGATGTCCATACTACCCGGTGTTGGAGTTTTTGCTCCTCCTTGAAAATTTGGAGCATCTCCAACAAAAAGGAACCCACCATCTGGAGTCTCAATACCATCTCTAAAATGAATTTCCATACTATCTTTTTCAGCATAAAATTGTTGCCATTGCATCACTCCCATATTATCAACCTTAATTGCAAACCCTGATGGCACATATACAACATTAAACCAATCATACAGAGTTCCACAAACTAAATAACCTCCATCTTGAGTATTTATAATTTTTTCTGCCTCTAAATCTAAAGTATCATGAGAAAAACCAACATGCCAATTAACATTTCCAGAAAAGTCTGTATTAATAAAATAAGGCGCGGCTAAAGACATTTGTGATTGAAGGTAGCCCGTTCTATACAACATTGTATGTGATGTAGAATTAGTTGAGGCTCCTTTAAAATGAAGAAAACCACCTAAATTGTTTGGAATAAAATCATAGATAGTATCAAAAACTATATTCCCGTCAACATCTAATTTTACTAATGATGGATTAAAAGCACCAGTATTATCTAGCCTATTTGATAAAAAGTAACCACTATTATCTTTAATCTCAGTAATTCCAGTTTCCCAAAACTGATTCCCTGGATTAAATTGGTCAAACATTACTCGAGTTGTAAATTTATTATGCTTAACCTGAGAACTAACTGTACTAGTAATTAATAAAGCAATAGCTATTGTTATATATTTTTTCATACCGTAATATTAAGGAGCAAATTTAATGAAAAACACTTTAAATCTCGATATAAATATATTATCGGTAAAATTATTTACTAAATGGTAACAATCTTTTATTCTTTGATTTACAGAGTGTTCAAACAAAAAAGTCTCGACATAATCGAGACTTTTTTATTTTTAAATTAATATTTAATCAATTTTCGGACATAAAGCTTTCCTTTCTCTCTCACTTTTACAAAGTAAATTCCTGAAGATAAATTAGCTGTGTTCAAACTGATTTTATTAACTCCAGAATTAACTCTTTCATTCCTTGTTGAAATAATCTTACCTACTTCATTAGTAATGTCTATATATATATCTTTAGGTTTTATTGCATCTATCATAAGTGTAGCAGGCCCATTTGTTGGGTTAGGATATAACTCTAACTCTAAATTAGGATCATTAGCAACCGTAGCACCTATTCCTAATGGCTCAACTAATATGTATATTCCAGTGCTATCAACATAAAAGTTTAAAGAATCTAAAATACTATCATTAATATTTATTGCAACTGTCCAAATAGAATCATGTGGCAACCCTGGATAATCTATAGAAACAATATAAGTAGCATTTGCATTAATATTTACTAAGTCAAAGAAGCCATTACCGCCTGAAGTTGATCCTCCTATAATTCCTCCAGGTGATTGTTCAACTGTAATATCAATGTTTGGGATTGGATCTCC
>JARGOE010000054.1 GCA_029210015.1 Vicingaceae bacterium | reverse complement strand
GCTTCCCTGCTGTTGGAGATTGGGTTGCTATTTCTGAATATGATGAAAATAAAGCCCTCATTCATGCTGTTTTCCCAAGAAAATCTATTCTAGAAAGAAAGGCCATTAATAAGGATGGACACACCCAAATCATTGCTACTAACATCGATGTTGGACTAATTGTTCAATCTATCAATAGAGACTTCAGTATCAATCGTTTAGAAAGGTATATTACAATTTGTAATGCCTCTAAAATTGAACCCATTATTGTTTTGAGCAAAGTTGATTTAATTGAAAATGAAGAACTAAAAGCGCTTCTGAATCAAATAAAAGAAAGAATTACAAACATTTCCATTTATGCGATAAGCAATCAGTCTCAATATGGAATAGATGAAATAAAAGCTACCTTAATTCAAGGAAAAACCTATTGTCTGTTAGGCTCTTCTGGTGTTGGTAAGTCAACTCTTATTAATACTTTAAACGGAAGTGAATTAATGGATACTGGCGAAATAAGTGAAAGAATTGACAGAGGAAAGCATATTACAACTCATAGAGAGTTGTTTGTGTTAGAAGATGGTGGAATTTTGATTGATAATCCTGGAATGAGAGAAGTAGGAATAACAGATTCTACTGATGGATTAGAAATGACATTTGAAAAAATAATAGAACTATCGAAAGACTGTAAATTCAACGATTGTAAACATACCAATGAAAACGATTGCGCTGTTTTTGCTGCGATTGAAAGTGGAGAACTCGATGAAAGTTCTTATGAAAACTTCTTAAAAATGGAGAAAGAAAAAGAACACTTTGAATCGACTATTGCTGAAAAAAGACAAAAAGACAAAGACTTTGGCAAAATGATAAAGCACTTTAAAAACACAAGAAAGTCTAACAAGTTTTAAAACTTACAAACACTCATCACTCTTATTGTTTTAAAAAAGCTACCTTCGTTTAAAACAATTTAAATATCATAATTATGAAAAAAGGAATGACTAAAGTGAGTGTTTTGTACCCAAACGGAGAAGGAAAAACATTTGACATGGATTACTATTGCAACAAACATTTACCTTTAGTTGGTGAATTATTAGGTGACTACCTTAAAGGCGCTACTGTTGAAAAAGGACTTGGTGGAGGTGCTCCTGGATCTCCTGCTCCATTTGCTGGAATGGGAAATATGTATTTTGATTCGGTAGAAGATTTTGGAAAGGCATTTGGACCACATGCTGAAAAAATAATGGGAGACTTACCAAATTTCACTAATATAGAACCTGTAATTCAGGTTAGTGAGGTTATGTAAAACTTATTTATAACAGGTATATAAGGCATTTTATGTCTTTTATACTTGATTTTACCCTCCGGCAATACCTCCTAATCGAAGAAGTATATTATTGCCTATTATAAGAAGAATATTCACTTTGCGAGTAGATATAGAAAATCCAAGAATTAAATGTTACAAATGTATGAGGCCTTCATGCACATGTATTTGTAAACACCTTACCCCATTACAGACCATAACTCGTTTTATTATTTTGATGCACCCAAAAGAGTACAAAAAAGAAAAGAACGGAACGGGACACATGACTAAGCTTCAATTGGAGAATTCAGAAATTATAGTGGGTGTAGATTTTACCAATAACAAACGTGTAAACGAAATACTGAATAATAAAAAAAACAGTTCATTTTTACTTTATCCTGGTAAGGATAATTTCAACTTATCGGTAAGAAAAAGTGCTGAAACAAATTCATTTATGGGTGATAACCCACACATTTTCATTTTGGATGGAACATGGCCCTGTGCACGTAAAATGCTAAAATTGAGTAAGAACTTACAACAACTACAAAGAGTGAGTTTTGATAATGAAATAAAATCAAATTTTATTATCAAACAGCAGCCACACGCTCTGTGTTTAAGTACTATTGAGTCAGTTTATACCGTTATAAATTTATTGAAGGAAGCAAACTTAGAACAATGCGAAACAAAGGATTTTCTTATTCCTTTTGAAAAAATGATAGCCTCTCAAGTTGAATATATTTTAAACCCACCAATTAATAGCTATCGCCCAAATACAAAAGGAGAGCTTACACCTAAAGACAGGTATAAGAAGCAAGCGCAAAGAACTATTCTTTTTAGACAAGAAACTTAGCTGTCTTTTTGTGAATACTAATTGTTAAAAGAGATATAAAAACTCTCTTCACCATCAAGATCTAAATTCCTAATTTCACATATTATATGGCACGCTGGAACAATTTCTATTTAATACACATTGAGTTTTTAGGTTTCCGTTACCACGGTTGGCAAGTACAGCCTGGTTTAAAAAGTGTTGAGGGGATGATTAATAAAACCTTCCGTTTTATTTTACAACACGAAAACTTTAAAGTATTGGGCTGTGGCAGAACAGATGCTAAAGTTTCGGCAGATGATTTTGCTTTTGAGTTGTTCCTTAACCAAGAAATAGAAATTCCAACCTTGCTAGAAGAACTCAACAAAAACTTACCTTTTGATATTAGAGCCAAGTCGGTTGAATTGGTAGATGCTAAATTTAACATCATTAAAAACTCTAAAATTAAAGAGTACCATTACCACTTTTCTTACGGAGAAAAACAACATCCTTTTAATGCTCCTTTTGTGATTAATTTTGGCAAACACCTTGATATTGAATTAATGCAAGAAGCTGTCAACCAATTTGTTGGGATACACAACTTCAAGCGTTACGTTACCAAACCAACAACCAATACTATTTTTGAAAGAGAGATACTTTCTGCCTCAATAGAGCCGAACACAGAGCGTGTTGGAGGCTTTTTTCCAGAACATGCTTTTGTGTTCAAAGTAAGTTCAAAAGGCTTTTTACGCTACCAGGTTCGGTTAATGATGGCAGCACTAGTAGAAGTTGGCTTAGGCAACATGACTGTTGAAGAACTAAAACAAACCTTAGTTAACTACAACGAAACACCCATGAAAAACAATGCTCCTTCTTCAGGATTGGTGTTGCATAAGGTTACTTTCTAAAAGCAAAAACCTTAATTTCGTTGCTTTAAATTATGTCAAATCCACTAATCAATAATACCATAGCTTTTGTAAAAAAGGAGCTTAAAAATGCTGAGGGCGGTCACGACTGGTTTCATATAGAACGTGTTTGGAAAAATGCAAAACTAATTGCCAAAAATGAGGATGTAGACACTGAAATAGTTGAGCTAGGTGCATTATTGCACGATATAGCAGATTCTAAATTTCATGACGGAGATGAAACCATAGGTCCTAAAAAAGCTCTGAATTTTTTGATTGAGCAAGATGCTGATTATAGAATAATTGATCATGTACTAGCTATCATTGAAAATGTTTCTTTTGGTGGCGGAAATAAAAAAAGAACCTTTAACTCATTAGAACTAGATGTAGTGCAAGATGCTGACAGACTGGATGCTATTGGTGCTATTGGTATTGCACGCACCTTTAATTATGGAGGTTTTAAAAATAGAGAGTTGTACAACCCTGATATTGAACCCAACCTCAACATGACCAAAGAAGAATACAAAGCAAGCACTGCCCCTACACTAAATCACTTTTACGAGAAATTGCTATTGCTAAAAGACCTTATGAATACAGAAACTGGCAAACAAATAGCCCAACAAAGACACGAGTTTATGGAATTATACCTAAAACAGTTCTACAACGAGTGGAACGGAAACGCTTAAGAAACTATTAAATGAAAAAAGAAAAAAAGAAAAATAAAGTTACCGTAGGCCAGGCTTTTAAAGAGTTTATTTGGCCTCGTAAAGGAATCGTTTTTATTGGACTTATACTAATAGTAATCAGCAAATTAGCTAGTTTAGTATTACCTTTAAAAAGTAAGGAGTTGTTAGATGAAATTATCCCTAACAAAGATACCGAAGCACTAACAACTATGCTAATCGTAGTTGGTTCTGCTATTGCCATACAAGCCATTACTTCATTTGCTTTAACACGCCTGCTAAGTGTTGAAGCTCAATTATTAATTTCTAAACTAAGAGCCAAAGTGCAAAAACAAGTCCTTTCACTACCCATCTCTTACTTTGATGACAACAAGTCTGGAGCATTAGTTTCTAGAATTATGAGCGATGTTGAAGGAGTAAGAAACCTTATTGGAACAGGTTTAGTTCAATTAATTGGAGGAACACTAACAGCTATCATTTCGCTGGTACTGCTAATCAACATCAGCCCTAAGATGACTTTGTTTGTTTTGTTACCAATAGCTGTATTTGCTATAATTGCTCTAAAGGCATTCGGTTACATCCGTCCTATTTTTAGAAATAGAGGTGTTATTAATGCAGAAGTAACAGGTAGATTAACCGAAACACTAAACGGAGTTAGAGTAATTAAAGGCTTTAATGCCGAAGAACAAGAAAACCTCAGCTTTGAAAAAGGTGTTGATCGTTTATTTCAAAACGTTAAAAAGAGCCTAACCGCAACTGCTGTTATGACTAGCTCATCAGCATTCTTACTAGGATTAGCCTCTTTAGGAATTATGGGTATTGGTGGAATGATGATAATTGATGGGACGTTAACCACTGGAGATTTCTTAGCATTTACCTTACTATTAGGCTTTATGATTGCGCCAATTGTACAGATGAGTAACATTGGTAGCCAACTAACTGAAGCCTTTGCAGGATTAGATAGAACAGAGGAAATAATGAATATGGCAGCTGAAGATAATCCAGAAGTTAGAACAGTTAACCTACCAAAAATTGAAGGAGACATTGAGTTTAATGATGTTTCGTTTTCTTACGAAGAAGGAAAAGAAGTAGTACACAACATTAGCTTTAGTGCGGCAAAAGGCTCAGTAACAGCACTAGTTGGCTCTTCTGGTTCTGGTAAATCTACCTTAGCAAGCTTAGTAGCCACCTTTATTAACCCAGATTCTGGACTAATTACAATAGATGGTCAAGACATCTCTAAAGTGAGCTTAAACTCTTTTAGAAGTCAGTTAGGAGTTGTTTTGCAAGATGATTTCTTATTTGAAGGAAGTATTCGTGAAAACATCTTATTCCCTAGACCAGAATCTACTGAAGAACAATTGCAAGAAGCTGTTAAAGCTGCTTATGTAAACGAGTTTACCGATAGATTTGAAGATGGCTTAGATACTGTTATTGGAGAACGTGGAGTTAAACTTTCTGGTGGACAAAGACAACGAATAGCTATTGCAAGAGCAGTTTTAGCTAACCCAAGAATATTAATTTTAGATGAGGCGACTTCTAACCTAGACACAGAAAGCGAGGCCTTAATTCAAAAGAGTTTGGCTGAACTAATGAAGGGAAGAACTACTTTTGTAATTGCTCACCGTTTAAGTACCATTCGTAAAGCAGACCAAATTTTAGTAATAGAACATGGTAAAATTGCTGAACAAGGTAAACATGATGAGCTAATTGCTAAAGAAGGTCGTTATTATGAACTATTTACTTACCAGAGTAGAATTTAATGAAAACCGCAGTTGATCCTAAAATAATAACGAAACGCTTACGCAGAGATACATGGAATGCCATTACCGAGTATAACATGTTGGAGGATGGAGATAAGATAATGGTTTGCCTCTCTGGTGGCAAAGACAGTTACACGCTTTTAGACATGTTAATGCATTACCAAAAAGCATCTGACATAAAGTTTGAAATGGTAGCTGTAAACATGGATCAGAAACAACCTGGCTTTCCTGTAGAGGTTTTGCCCAATTACCTAGAGAGCGTTGGTGTGGAGTATTTAATTGTAGAACAAGACACCTACAGCGTGGTCAAAGAAAAGATTCCTGAAGGAAAAACAACCTGCAGCCTTTGTTCTCGTTTGCGTAGAGGAAGACTGTACGCTACAGCTAAAGAGATTGGCGCTAACAAATTGGCCTTAGGACATCACAGAGATGACATTATAGAAACCTTTTTACTGAATGTTTTATTTAGCGGAAAGCTAGAAGCTATGCCTCCTAAATACAAAACCGACAATGGCGAACACATTGTTATTCGTCCACTTGCTTTTTGTAAAGAACAAGAAATAGAAGCCTTTGCTGAAGCTAAAGCATTTCCAATAATACCTTGTAACTTGTGTGGTTCACAACCCAAACTACAAAGGCAATTGGTAAAAAAAATGATTAAAGATTGGGAATTGATTTACCCTGATAGATCAGCAGTAATTTTTAATGCTTTAAAAAACACCTCTCCTTCTCACTTGCTAGATAAAGACTTATTTGATTTTGTAGGGATAAAGTAAATCACGAACTACATGAAAGCATAGAACAACCCACTTTAGTTCTAGCCCATTCTGGTCGTTTTACAAACCACTTTTCGGATTCAGGCTGTTCATTATATGGTTTTTTTAAAATCATATACAACTCATTAACAATTGAATAATCACCTTTATCTGAAGCATCAATTGCAATTTGAGACATATAGTTTCTCAACACATATTTCGGGTTCACCTTATCCATTTGCTCTTTTCGTTCAGCATCAGACAACTCTTCTTTTTGCAATCGGTTTAAATATAATGCAAACCAATCCTTCCAAAACCAAAGCGTTTCACTTTTCAGTTCTTCTGGTTTATAAAAAGCATCTTTTACTACATCTAAAAAATCACTCCCCTCCTTTTCTGGCAACACCATATCCTTTGGTAGCTTACTCAAGTTTCTAAAAAAGATAGTCATATCAGTTTCAGTCAACTTTAAGTTATCTTCCAACAGCTTTATCAATTGTTTATCGTTTTCATCGTCTTTAAGGAGCCCTAACTTTGCTTTCATCATTCCGATATACTTTTCAGCATAAAGTGTCTTATATTCGTTTAAAATAGCCTCTAATGGCTCGGCATCCTCAATTAAAGGATATAAAGCATTGGCTAATTTTAATAAATTCCACAAAGCAATATTAGATTGTTGTCCGTATTGGTAACGCTTATGCTCTGCATCAGTAGTATTTGGCGTCCATTTTTTATCATATCCTTCCAACCATCCATATGGCCCATAATCAATGGTCAGGCCTAAAATAGACATGTTATCCGTATTCATCACACCATGTACAAAGCCTACACGCTGCCAATTAATAATCATATCTAATGTTTTATGACTAACCGCTCTAAAAAACTCTACATAACCCTCTTTTGTTCCTTGCTCAACTTCAGAATAGAGGTGCTTTATGGTATAATCTACCAATACTTTTAAGTTCTTAGTATCGCCTCTTGAAGCAAATATTTCATAACTCCCAAAACGCAAAAACGTAGGCGCAACTCGACAAACAATAGCCCCTTTCTCATAAGCTGGGTTACCGTCATACAACACATCTCGCATTACCTTATCACCAGTTAAAGCCAATGATAAAGCACGAGTTGTTGGTACCCCCAAATAATACATCGCTTCACTACACAAATACTCACGAACAGATGATCGCAAAACTGCCAAACCATCTGCCGTTCTTGAGTAAGGTGTTGCCCCTACTCCTTTCAATTGTAGAGCCCATCGCTTATTATTGTGCTCTATCTCACCTAAATTAATAGCTCTACCATCACCCAATTGTCCAGCCCAATGACCAAACTGATGTCCTCCATAACACATTGCATAAGGCTTACTATTTGGAATAATTTCATTACCAGTAAAGATATTTAAGAATTCTTCTGACTCCGATTCTTCTTTTGATATCCCCAATACATTAACCATTGCATCAGCTACATGAATCAACTTTGGTGCTTTAGTTTTTGTTGGCAGCACAAAAGAATAACATGCTTCAGTTACTTGCCTCCTATCGTTAGAAGTGTTAGCATCTGCTGGCAACTCATCGGTAAATGTATTATTCAATTGAAATTCCATGGAATACTTAAAACTCAAAATTACCCAATTTGTACCTGATAAATGACTAAGTTTGAAACCTTCTAAACCCTAGGGTAAAATGGCAAAGAAAGGAAAAGAGAAAAACGGTAAAAACAAAGCAAAACACACCAAGCTGATGAACCGTAAAATCAACAAGAAAAAGGAAGAGAAAGAAAACACCAAATTACGCTTGAAAGCCATTATAGAAAAAGCGAAAGAACAAGGAAAAGCGGAATAATGATAGAATTACCAGAAATAGAAATACAACGAATTGCTATTAAACTAAAGCCCAAAGCCGAAGTTTTAATAAAAAAAGGACACCCCTGGGTGTTTGATAAAAGCATTACCAAACAAAACAACCCTGGTAAAGCTGGTGATTTAGTTATTATTTTTGACAACAGAAACAACAAGTTTTTAGCTTGCGGTTTATTAGACCCTAGCTCACCTATAAGAATTAAAATTTTACAAGCTAATAAGCCTGCCAACATTAATAGCGATTGGTTTAAGGATAAAATTCAAGAAGCTTACAACAAACGAATTCCCTTATTAAAAACTGACACCAACAGCTACCGATTAATCTACGGAGAGAATGATAACATGCCTTCTTTTATTGCTGATGTTTACAATAAGGTTTTAGTCATTAAACTTTATTCCAACATTTGGCTACCTTACCTCAACGACATTTTACCCCACTTAATAAAAACCAGCAAAGCAGAAACTGTAGTATTGCGTTTAAGTAGAAATGTTACCCGAGAAGGTAATAAGTATAGTTTAACCGAAGGTCAAATTATACATGGAGAGCTAGAAAACGAAGTGGTGAACTTTAAAGAACATGGTGTTAATTTTTCTGCCAATGTGATTAAAGGACACAAGACCGGTTACTTTTTAGACCATCGTAAAAACCGTAAAAAAGTTGGTGAGCTAGCTAAAGGAAAAACTGTTTTAGATGTGTTTTCTTACGCTGGTGGATTCTCTGTACATGCTTTAGCTAGTGGAGCAAAAGAAGTTACTAGCCTAGACATATCTGCTCAAGCGTTAGCTATTGCCGAAGAAAATGCACAACTCAATGAATACACTGGAACACATGACATTATTGTTGGAGATGCTTTTGACGAGTTAGAAAATTTAGCTGAAGACAAACGTAAGTTTGACATTGTAGTCATTGATCCACCCTCTTTTGCTAAAAGTCAAGACGAGATTGATGGAGCACTAAACAGCTACCAAAAACTAGCTGAACTAGGATTGAAATTGGTCCGTAAAAAAGGATTATTAGTTTTGGCTTCTTGCAGTGCTAGAGTTACCGCTGACGTATTTTTTGAATTAATTTATGAAACGTTAGACAATACCAATACTAACTACAAAGTTTTAGAAAAAACATTACATGATATTGATCACCCAATAAGTTTTAAAGAAGGTGCATATTTGAAATGTATTTACATACAAATTAACTAAGTTTGACCAAACACAATACTACATCATGGGATTAGAACAAGATTTACAAGACAGAGCCAACAACCAATGCGAACTATGTGCAGCAACAGATAACTTAAGCAGTTACGCAGTCCCTCCAGCTGACAACCAAACAGTAGACAACAGCATTTATGCTTGTACTACTTGCAAAGACCAAATGGAAAACCCTTCAAATATGGACACAAACCATTGGAGATGTTTAAATGACAGTATGTGGAGTGAAATTGACGCTGTAAAAGTAATGGCTTGGCGAATGCTTAACCGTTTAAAAGCTGAAGGATGGCCACAAGACTTACTAGACATGATGTACCTAGAAGATGATGTGAAAAAATGGGCAGAATCTGAAGGTGATGGAGACGATGAAAAAGTAGTAATCGTTCATAAAGATAGTAATGGTGCTATTTTACAAGCTGGAGATTCTGTAACGGTTATAAAAGATTTAAATGTAAAAGGATCTAGCTTGGTAGCAAAAAGAGGTACTGCGGTTAGAAATATTTCTTTAGTTCACGACAATGCTGAGCAAATTGAAGGAAAAGTTGAAGGACAGCACATTGTTATCTTAACTCAATTTGTAAAGAAAAACTAATGGCTGACGGTAGAAACAGAAAGGATGTTCAGATTGGTATTGAGGTTGAAGTGGTACAAAAACACCACCAACACTCAGGAGAACTAACAGAAGGAATAGTAAAAAAACTTCTAAGCAAGTCTCCCAATCACCCACACGGAATTAAGGTATTGCTAGAATCTGGAATTGTTGGAAGAGTAAAAAATATTATTGATTAAACTTCTCCCACCTTCTATTTTCACGCTCCAATAATGAGGTAAACTTATAGGGTATTGTTGTTTCAATTTTTATATCACAATATTCAATTGGATGTTTAAGTAATAGCTCTAACGAACACAAAAACAAACCTTTACCATTTAATAATTCACTTTCCTCCCCATACATCTTATCTCCAACTATAGGAAAACCTAATTGTGACAAATGCTTTCTAATCTGATGAGTTCTTCCTGTTTTAGGAAACAACTTAACCAAGCTCACAAACTCATTTTTTAATGACGGAACAGTCTTTACTAGTTCATAATCTGTTTGAGAAGCTAAACCATCTATATCAAAATCTATAGTTCCACCTTCTGGCGGCTTACCATTAACAATAGCAACATAAGTTTTTTGAATCTCCATATTCTCAAATTGCTGCCCTAACCTCACTAGGGCTTTAGCCGTTTTAGCCACAATTAACAAACCACTAGTAGGGCTGTCTAATCTATGCACAGGCTTTACCCATCTTAAAGCATCTTCTTGAGTAGATAACTTTACATTATCCATCAACGCATTTTGTATAGTCCGATACTGATTACCGCTAACAGAAATACCTGCAGGCTTATTAATTACAGCCATATAATCATCCTCAAAAACTATTTCTAGCTTTAAATCATAACTCTTTGGAGGGTTTGCAGAAGATTCCAGCAATTCAATTTTATCATTTGCTTTTACCCAATACCCAGTTGAAGATGCTTCTCCATTTACTAAAACCTCCCCTCTTTTAATGGCTTTCTTTATTCCTTTTCGTGAAGGTAGGTTTGGAAAAATTTCTAAAAGATAATCGGATAAGCGAGTTTCAGCAATAGCTCTAGGTACAATATGCGTATTGATAACAGGCATTAATACCAGCGTTTCTTTTTCTTTTTAGAAGCAGCAGACTTACGCCCTTTCTTATACTTTGAACCTTGATTTTTATGTACCACCGGCTTTTCCTTAGGGTCTAAAGGATATGGGTGGTCATCTATCACCTTTATGATAGATTGAATTAATTTCTGAATACTAATCACGTAATTACGCTCATCAGCAGAACAAAATGAATATGATTGCCCCGTATTTCCTGCCCTACCTGTTCTACCAATACGATGTACATAAGATTCTGGAATGTTAGGTAAATCAAAGTTTATTACAGCATCTAAATTATCAATATCCAAGCCTCTAGCAGCAACATCAGTAGCAATTAATATATTTACCTCACCATCTTTCAATTGGTTTAAAGCAGCCTGTCTTGCAGCTTGAGACTTATCACCATGAATGGTTGCAGCTTTATAATTATTCTTCAACAAAGTTGTTTCTAGCTTATCTACACCAAACTTGGTTCTTCTAAATATGATAATATTCCCTTTAATGGTATTTCTAAGTAAATGTAAACACAACTCCATTTTCTTACCAATAGGCACATAGTATAGATGCTGCTTAACTGTTTTTGTTACTGAAGATGTTGGTGTAACCTCAATTTTTTCAGGCACCTTTAACACATTATTTGCTAGCTGCAACACTTTTGGTGGCATAGTTGCCGAAAACAACAAGGTTTGTTTTTGATCATTACAAATCTTCTCAATTTTAGTAACATCATCAATAAACCCCATATCTAACAACATATCCGCCTCATCCAACACCAACATTTCAACAGCTCCTAATCTAGCAATGTTTTGCTTGTATAAATCTAACAACCTACCAGGTGTAGCAATTAAAATATCAACCCCTTTATCTAATTTTTGCTTTTGTGGTTCGATGGAAATACCTCCATAAACAGCTGCGCTTCTTAAATTGGTGTATTTACCATAAGCCTTAAAACTCTCATTAATTTGTTCTGCCAACTCTCTTGTAGGACTAATAATCAAAGCCTTTATTACTCTCCTACCTCTTTTCTCATCTTGTTTTACAAATAGTTTTTGTAAAATAGGCAATGCAAAAGCAGCTGTTTTACCAGTACCTGTTTGTGCCGAAGCAATCACATCTCTTCCTTTTAATATAACAGGAATAGTTTTTTCTTGTATAGCCGTAGCATCAACATATCTTTCTTCTCTTAATGCTTTCTGAATTGGATCATTCAGTTCTAATTCTTCAATTTTCATTCGGCTTACTTTAGGCCACAAAGATACAACAAAACAAAAAAGATAATTATCTTTACACTATGGGATTAACAAACAATGATATTTTTAAAAAATTAAGAGTAGCACACAAGCTCAGAGATGATGATATTGTTAAAATTTGTGCTTTAGTAGATTTTAAAGTCAGTAAAAGTGAGCTAGGTGCTTTTTTCAGAAATGAAAATCACCCAAAATACATGGAGTGTGGCGATCAAATTTTACGTAACTTCTTAAATGGATTAGTTATACACCTAAGAGGGCCAATGCCAGACAAAAGAGTAAAAGAATGAAACAACTAATCACATACACCATTATTATAGTTTTGAGTCTATTAACATTCTCATGTAGCGAACCAGTTCATGAAAGAATCGATAGAATTAACACAGTTAAAGAAAAACTAGATTATCTAGGTAAAACAATTGAAGAAATCAAAACAATTGAAGATGCAGCTGCTTTAGTTAAAGAAGATGAATACCTCATAGAATACGAGTATCCTATAAGAGAAGATGACACCTACGTTATTACTTATAGATTTAAATCAGCCATTTGTTATGAGCTTAACATTGATGCTTATTTAGAAAAAGAATCGCATGCAAAAAAGGTAATGAAAGAGATATTAATTGACATGGCTAATAACGAAAGTTTTGGTGAAACCTCTCTCAAAAATCAAATCTATACTTGGATATCTACCAATAACAATACACTTGTTGAGTTTAACATACTTAATATTGAAAGAGGAATAGTTAACCTACACGTTAAGTCTCTTAAATAGATGCCTTTTAACATTGTTTTGATAGAGCCCGAAATTCACACTAACACTGGCAACATAGGTAGGTTAAGCTTGGCCTCAGCAAGCAACCTACATTTAGTAAAGCCTTTTGGTTTTAAATTAACAGATAGTCGCTTAAAACGTGCTGGATTAGATTATTGGCAACACATCAATCTTTTTATTTATGATGATATAACTGATTTTTACACTAAAAACAAAGACGCCAACTTAGTTTATTTTTCTAGTCACGGAGAAAAACCGCATTGGGATATTGATTTTAAAGACAACCAATTCCTAGTTTTTGGGAAAGAATCTAAAGGTCTGCCTTCAGAAATAACTGAAGCCAACAAAGACACAACTTACCAAATACCTCTATATAGTGACCACATTAGAAGTTTAAACTTAGCAAACGCAGTGAGCATTGTAGTTTACGAAGGGCTTAAAAGTTTAAGGTAAGCCAATTAAAAGCACTACTTTTGCCTTGTGAAAGCAGAAAAGAAAACCCCAAAAGAAAAAACGCGCTTACATCCTTTAAATAAGCATCGTGAACGTTATGATTTCTCAATATTATCAGAGAATTCCCCTGAGCTTAAAGACTTTGTAAGTTTAAATAAATACGGAGATGAATCTATAGATTTTTTTAATGCTGATGCGGTAAAGACTTTAAACAAGGCTTTATTAAAACGGTATTACAACATTGATTTTTGGGACATTCCTGAAGGTTATTTATGCCCACCAATACCTGGAAGAGCAGACTACATTCATCATATAGCAGAGTTATTAGGGAACAGCAACTATGGTAAAATTCCTAAAGGAAAACACATTAAGTGTTTAGATGTTGGTGTGGGCGCCAACTGCGTTTACCCTATTATTGGAAACGCTGAGTATGGCTGGTCATTTATTGGTAGCGATATTGACAAAGTAGCTTTAGAGAGTGCAACTAACATTGCAAACAAAAACAAAAACCTAAAATCAGCTATTGAATTTAGGCTGCAAAAAAAACCAAAAGATATTTTTTACGGAGTACTACCCAAAGAAGAAACGATTGATATCAGTATTTGTAACCCCCCATTCCATTCATCGATGGAAGAAGCCAACAAAGGAACATTAAGGAAATTGAAAAATTTAAAGGGCGAAAAAGTCAACAAACCTACCTTAAATTTTGGGGGTAAGAATACTGAACTATGGACTGAAGGTGGTGAAAACAAGTTTATTAGAAACATGGTTAGAGAGAGTAAGAACTTTGCTCAATCATGTTTTTGGTTTACCACATTGGTTTCTAAACAAAGTAATTTAAAAAGCATTTATCATGCATTAGAAAATGTAAATGCCTTTGAAATAAAAACAATTGCATTAGGCACAGGAAACAAAACAAGCAGAATTGTTGCTTGGACTTTTTTAATCGCTGAAGAGCAAAAAGCTTGGCGCGATACTAAATGGAATAAGTAAGATGAAAAAAGCACTCTACCTCTTCTCTTTACTATTTGGATTAAGCTTATTCATTTACTTTTATCTTTTCAATTTCGACAACATGTCTGAAACACGTTTAGTTGAAGTTGTTTTGTACTGGTACTCCCCTCTTGCTTTTGGATTGTATGGATTGATAGCTTTACGAATTTCTAACACTATTGGCGAGGATAATGACAATGCTATTAAACACCTTTTTTCTGGTGATGATTATTTAATGTTACCCATAACCATAATTCTATTTGCATTAAGCGGAATTATTGGAGCACTCTTCTTTTTTGTCCCATTAGCAATATTTAAAGTAAAGCGCGATCATTTTGACATTTATGTTGCTTCTTTTGGCACCATCTTCTTTATCGCTCTACTCTATTTATTTCTTGTTGGAATTTTTCCTTCGTTATAATTCTAGTTCGCGCAACAATTTTCAAACTATTTCCGTTTAATAGATTATCCTAACCAAAACTTTTTTGCCTATTTAACACATCTACTAACCTAAACCTATCTACTATGAAATTTACAAGGCTCATGTGGTGGTTAGCGATGTGTATTATACCAACAGTTGCAAGCGCCCAAACTCACACTTACCAAGATGTTAGCACATTACTAAAAAAAGCAGAAAAAGATTCTATCGCTTATATTGAACGAACTGCCGCATTAGAGTTCCATAAACTAATTAACGAATACCGAAAAGAAAACGGTTTGTCTACTATAGAGTGGAATGAAACGTTATGGATAGCCACTCAAAACCATAATTTATGGATGGCCAAAACCGGCAATCTATCCCATCATCAAACTACCAATAACAAATACTATACAGGAAAGAGCCCTGGAGACAGATTAAATTATGCTCAAGCTGGCAGCTCTAGTTTTGGATGGAGTGGAGAAAATGCACTATACAACTACAGCCATAGAGGAACAACAAAAGATGAAATAGCTAAAAACATCGCAAAATCTTCATTTAAGCAATGGAAAAACTCTCCTGGACATAATGAAAACATGCTAAGCAAAAGACATGGATCACATGGAGTAGCTTTTAGAATTAACGGTGGCGTAGTTTGGGGTACCGATTTATTTTCTTCTTACAACAAAGATTACAGCCCTACCCCAAGTACCTTTTACGCCAAAAAAGAAACAAAAAGTAGTGCGCCAAATCCACGAACAAAACGTTTTAGCACTGCTAAAAATAGAAGGATGGTTTACGAAGATGTAAAAACTAACCTTAATGATGACCTAAACTTAAAAGCGAAAAACTGGACCAAAAAAGATGGTGTTGCAAAACGACTAGCATACCGAATTGCTAATAAAAAGTACAAAACCAAAAGCATTGATGGCGTTATATTTACCGAAACTCAAGAAACCAGCAAAAAAGCTTTACTAGGATTATTCAACAAGAAAATATACACCTATAGCGCTGTGATAGAAAAGGACATTGATGAATTTGACAGCACAAAAATGAGCCAACAATTAACTTCATTATTAAAAGACAACCAACCTTTTAATAAAAAAAGCAAGGTTGACGTAGCAGTTATTCTTAAAAAAAGAAAAAACTTAATTCGAGTAACTTTAGTTAGTGTTATGTACAACTCTAATAGAAAGCTCAATATTTTTTAATCCTGTATTTTTGCTTCAATACATTAATAAATAAAAGCATAAACAACCCCTTGTGAAAAACTCAATTCCTTATTATAATTGAGAATTACTACATTTGTATTGCAAAAATCAAAGGTTTGCGAACTTTTAAACTTACATACCTATCTCTTTTACTTTGTTTATTACAAAGTTTAAATGTTGTTGCATATAGTTTGCCTAGTGACTCTATTACTGGTAACACTGAAGTGATAGAAAAAGAGAAAACACCTCAACCACCAGCTAAACCAGGAATTGTAAACGTATGCTGCATCAATGCTTTTGTAGATTCTATAAATGCTACTATACCCGATACTGCAACTCATTACGATTGGATTACAAACGACATACACATTAAGAAATTTGATTTTGCAAAAATCCAAGACACCCTTACCATTATATTAAATGATAGTAACGACCACTACACCCAACCTTTTAAAGGAGAAGTTACCTCTGAATTTGGAAGAAGAAGATGGCGCTATCATTATGGAACTGATATTGATTTGGTAAAAGGAGATACAGTAAGAAGTGCTTTTAACGGAAAAGTAAGAATCTCTACATACAGTAAAAGCTACGGACATGTTGTTGTTGTTCGTCATGACAATGGTTTAGAAACCATTTATGCTCATCTTAGTAAACGTTTAGTTGAAATCGACTCTATTATACCTACAGGAACACAAATTGGTTTGGGCGGAAACACCGGACACTCGTTTGGTAGCCACTTACATTTTGAAGTGCGTTATTTTGATGAGCCGCTTGACCCTCGTGATGTCATTTCTTTTGAAGACTTTACCACATTAAGCGATACACTTACTATATCGCAATGCAACTTTGCTTACAAAGATGAATTAAAAATTATGGGCAGTGTTAAATACCACAGAGTAAGAAGTGGAAACACTTTAGGACACATTGCTAGAAAATACGGAACATCCATTAACACACTTTGCCGATTAAATGGCATTAAACGAACCTCTATCTTGCAAATAGGACAAAGAATTAGAGTTAGATAAACCATTACACCATGAAAAACTTAATGCTACTTATTGCGACAATTACTTTGTACGCATGCACCACTACGTCTGAAAACGATGTTGAGGCTATTACAGAAAAAACAACCGAAACAGAATACATCACTGAAATTATTGAGGAAGAAGAGCCAGAAAAAATAATTACTGACACTAAGGTTATACTTAATGAATTAGGTTTAAAATGGATTAAGCTTAACAGTGATGGTTCTCAAATACCTGAATACTGCATGTACGGAATATACACTGTATCTTTTGATGAAACAGGTAGCTTTATAGAATACTCTGAAGGTGGAGATGCTGTAAACTATGATATTAAGGGTATGGAAATGAACAGTGATAGAATTACCTTGAAATGTAAAAACTTTAACGAAGAATTTAACATTTACATTTTTGATTGGAGACAAGATGTAACCATTTTTAAAATTGGTGAAGAAGAAGAATTGTACACCAAAGAGGCTAACCAAAGCTCATTTTATGTGATAAAAGAAGAGTGTGATTAAAACACGCTTTGCCGATTAAATGGCATCAAACGAACTTCCATCTTACAAATAGGACAAAGAATTAGAGTACGTTAATAATCTCTATGTCTTTA
>JARGOE010000053.1 GCA_029210015.1 Vicingaceae bacterium | reverse complement strand
AAAAAATGATAAAAACAGCGTAAAATGGCAAATATTTTAATCATAGATGATGAGCGACCAATTCGTAATACACTAAAAGAAATTTTAGAGTACGAAAAGTTTAAAGTTGATGAGGCTGAAGATGGGCCGAGCGGATTGGAAAAAATTAAGGCGGGTAAATACGACTTAATTATGTGTGATATTAAGATGCCAAAAATGGACGGGTTGGAAGTTTTGGAGAATGCTGTAAATGCAGGTGTAGATACACCGATAGTTATGATTTCTGGTCATGGAACTATTGAAACTGCTGTTGAAGCGTTGAAGAAAGGTGCTTACGATTTTATTGCTAAGCCATTAGACTTAAATAGGTTGTTAGTTACTGTTCGTAATGCTCTAGATAGAAAAGAATTAGTGCAAGAAACCAAAAAATTAAAACGTAAAATTAGTGGGGCAAAAGGTACTACACAAATAGTTGGAGAATCTGAAGGAATACAACAAGTTAGAGAAATGATTACTAAAGTTGCACCAAGTGATGCAAGAGTTTTAATTACTGGTGGTAACGGAACAGGAAAAGAATTAGTGGCTCGTTGTTTACATGAACAGTCGGATAGAAATAAAGCACCATTTATTGAGGTTAATTGTGCGGCAATTCCTTCTGAGTTAATTGAAAGTGAATTGTTTGGGCATGAAAAAGGAGCATTTACTTCTGCAATTAAACAGCGAAAAGGTTGTTTTGAGCAAGCTGAAGGTGGTACATTGTTTTTAGATGAGATAGGAGATATGAGTTTGTCTGCTCAAGCAAAAGTATTGCGTGCTTTACAAGAAAGTAGAATTACTAGGGTAGGAGGAGAAAAAGAAATTTCTGTAAATGTTAGGGTGTTAGCAGCTACAAATAAAGACTTAGTTAAAGAAATAGCTGACACTAATTTTAGAGAAGATTTATACCATCGTTTAAGTGTGATTTTAATACACGTACCATCATTAAACGATAGAAAAGATGATGTGCCTATTTTAGCCAACTATTTTTTAGAAATGCTGTGTCAAGATCATGGTGTTGCAACTAAAGAATTTGATAAAGCTGCTTTAGAAGAATTGAAAAAAGTAGATTGGACAGGTAATATTCGTGAGCTACGTAATATCGTAGAACGTTTAATCATCTTATGTGATAAAACCATTACAGCTGCAGATATTAAAATGTATGCTAATCCGAAAGGTTAGTGTTTTAACAAACTCATATTCCACTCGTTATAATCTTTAACGATTATTCGATATTGATTATCATCAAGATCTGTTATCTCTAAAACATTGGTTTGTACACCATGTTTTCCTTGTGTTATGCTTTTAATATCTTTTAACTCTAGGTTAAAACCAAAGCTTTGTTGTTCAACTTTTCGCTTCAAAATAGCACCTAACAACCCAAATCCACCCACACCAGTTTTGTGGGCATCTAATACCAATCGTTTTGGTGTTAAATATAAGGT
This sequence comes from Vicingaceae bacterium, assembly GCA_029210015.1. Lineage (GTDB taxonomy): Bacteria > Bacteroidota > Bacteroidia > Flavobacteriales_E > Vicingaceae. The sequence goes on along the minus strand of JARGOE010000053.1, from coordinate 16,553 downwards.
GCCTTGCATTAGGTTTAATTTACTTTTTAGATAACCAATTTGTTCTTGTTTAGTTATACCTTCTTGTTTTATTTTTTCTATCATTGATGTTCGCTTTTAGGAGTGGGTATGCTTGCATCTTCTTTTTTCTTTCTAAACAAAGTCCAGTTTTCATTCAATACTAGTCTGTCAGAAGTTACAAATTCAAAATCCATTTCCATCCCACCACATTCACTTTCTTTTATTATAATGGTTTTGTCTTTCAGTTTCCATTTTCCATCAGCACAATCAGGTCCGTGGTGTATGTAGGCTCCGTCTGCTTTTAATTCAAAACCCTCACTGCTGTACCAATAACCTACTAAAGCATTTTTAAGGTTACGCATAGCTGGGCGATCTTTGGTAAGCACACTATATACTCTATAATCTCCTCCAGTTTGGCAAAGGAAGTTGTGCCACTTTTTTAAATCTACTTTTTCTATTACCATTTTGGTGTGATCCATATGTCCAATCGTAAATTTTACCGTATCGCTATTCGTAAAAATGTGTAGCACTTTTTTTGTTAGCCACCAAGTTCCACTTTGGTTATTGTTAAATTCTTCTGCATAAAAGCTACCATCTTCTTTTAGTTCAAATGCTTTGCTGGAGTTGCAAATCCAGCTACCCACTAAAACACCTTTCATGGCATTTTCTTTAACTGGTGTTAAAGGGTCTAACACCAGGCTTTCAGCTTTTTTTATAGTAGCTACATTTTGTTTTTCAATTGGAGTTAAAAGAGCATCTACATTTTTATGTTGTGGGCTAAACCATCCTGTTATTTTAAAGTAGGTGTCCATTGCTCCTCCTTTGTTAAATTTAAAGCCATAACGAGCATAAATTTCATTACGCATTAAACGTAATTCTTCCAAGCGCCATTCTTTTAGTTCATCTACAGTTATTGTGGCTAAAGAGGCTTCAGTGTAATCTCCGACATAATAATCATCTACTGAAGCAGATTTGTATCCTATTTCTTCCCCTTCGTAACTCCATGAATTAAACATTCTTAAGCCCAATTGCCCAGAAGCTTCTTCAGTTACAAATTCTCCATTACTTTTATCAGAGAAAAATTTATTTCCTTCAATTTTAACGTTCTTTAAATTTTCATAATTCCAAATCCACTCAGTGGCATCATCATTAAATTCACCTGATTTGAGTTGTGCAAAATAGCCACCTTCAGGTGAGCAATATATTAACAAACTGGTTTCCATTTCTGATTCTCCAAAATGATAAACACCATGGTAATCACTTCCTGTTTGATCAATTGAAGGAATGAAAAGATCTTCGTTTGTGGCCTTTTCAGTAATGTTGGTTTCTTTTGGCTGTTCTTCATTGCAGGCAATAAAACTTAAAAGGGTAAAAATAATACTTAAGGTTTTCCAGTTCATATAATTTGTTCTTTCCTATAAAAATACAAAATCAATTTGTATCTTTTTTTAAGAAGTTGCATTATACAAGTAGTTAATCAAGTATTAATCAAATAATAAAGTCGTGGTTAATTTGATAATAAATTATTATTAAATAATAGTTAAAACATTATGTTTGCATAGTATATTTTATTACATTTACTATGCTTGCATATTAATATGACTCAAATCACTACAATAGACGCTCAAATTAAATCCACTTGGCACAACATGTTTAAGATGTATAACCAAGCTGCAGCTAAGTTTGGAACTACCCAAGCTACTGGATTGGTGTTGTTAAGTATTGATAAAGAAGGTACGCCTTCAACTTCTATTGCCCCTACTTTGGGTTTGGAAGCAACAAGTATGAGTAGAATTATAAAAACCTTGGAGGATAATAACTTAATTTTCAAGAAGAAAGATAAGCTTGATAAAAGGGTTGTTCGTTTATTTTTAACTCCTGAAGGAGTTGAGAAAAGGAAAATTGCTAAGCAAGTTGTGTCAGGGTTTAATGAGTTAGTGTTAAATGAAATTCCTCAAACAAAACTGAGTGTGTTTTTTGAGGTAATGGATGATGTTAATCGAGTAATCGAACAATATAAAGAACAAAATGAAAAATAGAACAATTAAAAAAGTAGCCGTTTTAGGTTCTGGAGTGATGGGTTCACGTATTGCGTGCCATTTTGCAAATGTTGGTGTTGAGGTATTATTGTTAGATATAGTTCCTAAAGAAGCAGCAGAATCTAAAGATAAGTCTGCACGTAACAAGATTGTAAATGATGCACTTCAATTTGCATTAAAATCTAATCCATCCCCAATTTATAGTAAGAAGTTTGTTAGTAGAATTGCTACAGGAAACTTGGAGGATGATTTGCCTAAAATTGCAGAATGCGATTGGATAATTGAGGTTGTTATTGAACGATTGGATATTAAACAGCAGGTTTTTGCTAATGTAGAAAAATATCGTGCTCCAGGAACCCTTATTACAACTAATACCTCTGGTATTCCTATTCATTTAATGTTGGAAGGGAGAAGTGAAGATTTTCAAGCTCATTTTTGTGGGACTCACTTTTTTAACCCACCTCGATATTTAAGGTTGTTAGAGTTAATACCTACTCCTAAAACTAATCCAGAAGTATTGTCTTTTTTAGAAGATTATGGACAACGTTATTTAGGAAAAACTACTGTGGTGTGTAAAGATACTCCAGCATTTATAGCAAATAGAATAGGTGTTTATTCTATTATGTCTTTGTTTCATAATGTTACCGAAATGGATTTAACCATTGAGGAGGTAGATAAATTAACTGGCCCTGTAATCGGTAGAATGAAATCTGCAACATTCAGAACTTGTGATGTTGTTGGTTTAGACACCTTAGTTCATGTAGCTAATGGTGTTAAAGAAAATTGTAAAGATGATGAGGCAAACGAATTATTTTCTATACCAAGTTATGTAGATAAAATGGTAGAGAACAATTGGTTGGGATCAAAAACTAAACAAGGCTTTTATAAAAAGGTAAAGGGAGATGATGGGAAAAGTGAAATACTTTCATTGGATTTAAAAACAATGGAATATCGAGCTAAAAAAAGAGCAAAATTTGCCACTTTAGAGACTACAAAAGCAATCGATGATTTAAAAGAAAGAACGAAAGTTCTAGTAGCAGGGAAAGATAAAGCTGGTGAGTTTTACCGTAAATCATTTTATGGGTTGTTTAGTTATGTTTCTAATCGAATACCAGAAATAACAGATGCTTTATTTAAAATTGATGATGCTTTAAATGCAGGTTTTGGATGGCAATTAGGACCTTTTGAAACATGGGATATATTAGGGGTAGAAAAAACTATTCCTAAGATGGAAGAGATGGGGTTTACTATTAATGATTGGGTAAAAGAAATGTTGGCTTCAGGTTGTCCAACATTTTATAAAATTGAGAATGGGGTTAAGTATTTTTATGATTTAGAAAGTAAATCTTACCAAGTAATACCTGGTTCAGAAGGAGTTTTAAGTTTAGAAATATTAAGAGCAGAAAATACGGTATGGAAAAATTCTGGAGCTACTATTGTTGATTTAGGTGATGGGATTTTAAATTTAGAATTTCATACCAAAATGAATACAATTGGAGGTGAAGTTATTGCAGGAATTAATAAAGCAATTGATTTAGCTGAATCTGAATATAAATATAAAGGGTTGGTAATTAGTAATGATGGAGAAAATTTCTCAGCTGGAGCTAATGTGGGAATGATATTTATGATGGCCATTGAGCAAGAGTATGAGGAGTTAGAATATGCTATCCGAACATTTCAAAATACTATGATGAGAATTCGTTACTCATCAATTCCAGTAGTTGTTGCACCACATAACTTAGCGTTAGGTGGTGGTTGTGAAATGAGTATGCATGCCGATAAAGTCGTCACTCATGCAGAAACTTATATGGGCTTAGTTGAGTTTGGTGTTGGTGTTATACCTGGTGGTGGCGGTTCAAAAGAATTTACATTAAGAGCTTCTGATGAATTTGGTGATGGCATGAGGTTAAATGTACTTCGAAATAGATTTTTAACTGTTGGACAAGCAAAGGTTGCTACATCGGGTGAGGAAGCTTTTGAGTTAGGTTATTTACGTGAAGGAAAAGATGAGTGGATTGTAAGTAGAAAACATCAATTGACTTATGCTAAACAGGCGGCTTTAAATATGGCAAATAAAGGTTATTCTCAACCAATTCAAAGATCTGATATCAAAGTTTTAGGTAAAGAAGGTTTAGGGATTGTGTATGTTGGAGCTAATTCAATGAAATCAGGAAATTATATTTCAGAACATGATCAATTAATTTCTGAAAAGCTTGGTTGGGTAATGTGTGGTGGAGATTTGTCAGAACCAACTGAGGTTGACGAACAGTATTTGTTAGATATGGAACGTAAAGCATTTTTAGAATTATGTACAAAAAGAAAGACTTTAGAAAGGTTGCAAAGTATTATTCAGAAAGGTAAAGTCTTAAGAAATTAAATATAATAATAGTAAAGTTATGGATGCATATATAGTAGCAGGATATAGAACAGCAATTGGTAAAGCACCAAGAGGTTTCTTTAGATTTATGAGACCAGATGATTTGGCTGCGAAAGTGGTTAATAAATTAGTATCTGATTTCCCAAATTTGGATAAAACAACCATTGATGATGTGATTGTTGGTAACGCAACACCTGAAGCAGAGCAAGGTTTAAATATAGGAAGAATGATTTCTTTGATGGGTTTAGATACTGATCAGGTTCCTGGAATGACGGTTAATCGTTATTGTTCTTCAGGACTTGAAACGATAGCTATTGCAGCTTCAAAAATTAATGCTGGTTTAGCAGACTGTATTATTGCAGGGGGCGTGGAGACAATGAGTCCAATTCCTTTTGGAGGATGGAGAATTGTGCCAAATGCAGATGTAGCAAAACATAACCCAGATTGGTATTGGGGGATGGGGTTAACAGCTGAAGCTGTTGCTAAGCAATACGGTATTACTAGAGAAGTTCAGGATGAATTTGCTTTAAAATCTCAATTGAAAGCATTAGATGCAATAGAAAATGGAAGGTTTAAAGATGATATTCTGCCTATTGAAGTAGAGGAGATTTTTGTTAATGACGATAATAAAAGAGAAATTAGAAATTACACAGTTGATACAGATGAAGGCCCTAGAAAAGGAACAAATATTGAAGCTTTAGCTAAATTAAGACCTGTTTTTGCTGAAGGAGGAAGTGTTACAGCAGGTAATTCATCTCAAACGAGTGATGGTGCTGCTTTTGTAATGGTTATGAGTGAGCAAAAAATGAAAGAATTGGGAGTTGAACCAATTGCTCGTTTGGTTAGCTATCAAGTTGTAGGGGTTGAACCTAGAATTATGGGTATAGGTCCTGTTAAAGCTATACCTGCAGTATTAAAAAGAGCTGGAATGTCTTTAAAAGATATTGAACAAATAGAACTGAATGAAGCTTTTGCTTCGCAATCCGTTGCTGTTATGAATGAGTTAAACTTAAACCCTGATATAGTAAATGTTAATGGAGGTGCAATAGCATTAGGTCATCCATTAGGATGTTCAGGAGCCAAGCTTTCTGTTCAGTTAATTAATGAAATGAGAAGGAGAAAACAAAAATATGGTATGGTTACCATGTGTGTGGGAGCTGGGCAAGGTGCAGCAGGAATTTTTGAATTTTTGAAATAAAGCGAATACGATTTAAAAGAACTAAAAATATAAAGTCATGGAAAATAATAATAAAGCGATTAAAGGTGGAGAGTTTTTAATTAGAGAAACAGATCCAAAAGATGTTTTCATTCCAGAAGAATTTGATGAAGAGCAAAAGATGATAGCTCAAACTTGTCATGATTTTATTGATCAAGAAATTAATCCAAAATTGGATGCTATTGATAATATGGAGGAAGGGCTAACGGTTTCATTATTAGATAAAGCTGGAGAGTTAGGATTACTTGGGATATCAATTCCTGAAGATTTGGGAGGGTTTGGTAAAAACTTTGTAACAGGTATGTTATCTACAGAGGTTTTAGGAGGTTCTCATTCTTTTGCTGTTTCAATTTCAGCGCATACAGGAATAGGTACATTACCAATTTTGTATTATGGTACTGATGAACAAAAGCAAAAATATATTCCAAAATTAGCTAGTGGAGAGTGGAAAGCTTCTTATTGTTTAACTGAACCAAATTCTGGTTCTGATGCAAATTCTGGAAAAACGAAAGCAACACTTTCTGAAGATGGAAAACATTACATTGTTAATGGACAAAAAATGTGGATTACCAATGCCGGTTTTGCTCATGTGTTTACTGTTTTTGCTAAAATAGATGATGATGAAAATTTATCAGCATTTATTATAGAGAAGGATTTTGGAGGAGTTACAATTAATCCAGAAGAAAAGAAAATGGGTATTAAAGGTTCTTCAACTTGCCAAGTGTTTTTTAATGATTGTAAAGTTCCAGTTGAGAACTTATTAGGTGAAAGACAAGGTGGTTTTAAAATAGCTTTAAATATATTGAATGTTGGAAGAGTTAAATTAGCTGGAGCAGCTATAGGAGGTTCTAAAAGAGTGATAGATGCTTCTATTCAATATGCTAATGAAAGAAATCAATTTGGTAGACCAATAGCGAAGTATGGTGCAATTAGACACAAATTAGCTGAGCAAGCTATTAAAACTTATGCTTCTAATGCTGCAATTTATAGGTGTTCTCAAAATATTGATGATGCAATAAATGATTGTGTTGCTCAAGGCATGGATAAGGAATCAGCAACTTTAGAAGGGATTAGACAATTTGCTGCAGAAGCAGCTATATTAAAAGTGCATGGTTCTGAAGTATTGGATTATGTGGTTGATGAAGGAGTGCAGATTTATGGTGGAATGGGTTATTCTGCTGAAGCTCCTATGGAAAGAGCTTACAGAGATGCACGAATAAATAGAATTTTTGAAGGGACAAATGAAATTAATAGAATGTTGATTGTTGATACCCTGCTTAAAAAAGCTATGAAAGGTGAATTAGACTTGATGACTCCTGCTCAAAATGTAGCTAAAGAGTTAATGAGCATTCCAGATTTTGGTGAAGCAAGTGATGATGTTTTTGAACAAGCGCATGAGCAGGTTAAAAAGTTTAAAAAAGCAGTGTTAATGATTGCGGGAAGTGCAGCTCAAAAGTTGATGATGGAATTAGCAAAGGAACAAGAAGTGTTGATGAATATTGCTGATATGATTATTGAAACTTATGTTGCTGAGTCAGTTTTACTTAGGGTTGAAAAATTAGTTAAGGTAAAAAAAGATGCAACCTTAAGTGAACAAATTGACGTCTTGAACGTATATCTTTATGATTCTGCTGATAAGCTGAATAAATATGGAAAAGATGCACTAAATTCTTTTGCTGAAGGTGATGAATTAAGAATGATGCTAATGGGATTAAAAAGATTTACCAAGCAACAACCTTTTAATGTAAAAGAAGCAAGAAGAAGAATTGCAGCACATTTGATTGCTGAAGGTAAGTATTGTTATTAAAGAATAGTTGAAGAATTTAAAAGTTAATAGTACTCCAAAAACTCCAGAAGTATACTTTGGAGCAAAGAAAGGTTATTTAGAGATGTCGGGTATTTCTGTACCAGAAGATTCTTTAGGATTTTATAACCCATTAATTAGTTGGTTGAAGGAATATGCTATAAATCCTTCACCTACAACTAATTTTACATTTAAACTAGCTTATATAAATACTAGTTCTTTACAAGCACTTTATGATATATTGTTTTTATTAGACGAGATTGATGGTAAAACTTCAAAAGTAATTGTTAATTGGTATTACTTAAAGGATGATGATGATATGAAAGAAGTTGGTGAAGATTTACAAGAAGCATTATCATCCAAGTTTTCTTTTTTTGCCGTGGATGATGTTTGATTTCTAAAATTACTTACCTATTTTTAACCTTCTATTAATAAACTAACTAAAACCTTAAATATGAAAAGAATAATATTTTTATTGGTGACAATATTTTTCATCCAATCTGATACTCTACAAGCTCAGGCTTTCCAGAAAGGAAATGTTAATATAGATGTTGGATTAGGTTTTGGTGTCTATAAAACAACTACCACTTTTACAACTCCAGAATTTGTGTTTTTTGGTATTACAATTCCACCACAAACTATTACAGATGAAGATGGGGCAGCTAGTACCATCATTCCTATTGGTGTTGAATATGGAATATCTAACAAATTTGGACTTGGAGTAGAATTAGGATTTGTGAATTATTTTGTAGAAGATTCTACTGAGAATGATGATGGAACAGTGACATTGAATCAAACAAAAACAGTTAAAAGTGTAGATTTTATGATTTATTGTAACTACCATCTTTTAAATTCGGATAAAAATGATTTGTTTATAGGAATGGGAATAGGTGGCTCTAATGTAGTATGGAATTTTAAGGATAGTGGTGAGGAATATTCAGGTGGTGGAAGCATTTTTAAATTATATATAAAAGATAGAATCTTCTTTAGTGATAATATTGGAATTCTATTTAACCTAGGATATACAGGATACATTTATAATAACATGGAAGCTTCAAATAACAATGCGTTTTTGGAGAGCTTGAAATGGAATGTAAGAGGTGTTAATATTGGTACAGGTTTAGCATTGAAATTCTAAAGTTTACCAACGACAACTTCTTTTAAATCATTTTTACTAAAATATTTAACTCCCAATTCTTTAATGGTTTTGGGAGTTATTGTTTTTATTGTTTTGATGTAATCATCATAAAAAGAATAATCTAAACCAAAACTATCTACACTTTCAAATAAACTTGCCATATTAAATGCTCCATCACATGATTTTAAGAATTGTCCGAGCATGTAGTTTTTAACTAAATCCAATTCTTCCTTAGAGACTTCCTCTGTTCTTAATAATTCAATTTCTTTATAAATTTCAGTAAGAGCATCTTTTGTTACATCTGCACCAACTTCAGTACTGATAAAAAAGTATCCATAATCTTGTAAGCTAATTATCCCAGAACCTATTCCGTATGTATAACCTTTGTCTTCTCTAATATTTGTCATTAACCTAGATCCAAAATATCCACCTAAAATAGTGTTGAATACTTGTAATTTATGGTGGTCAGGATGTAGTTTGTTAGGTATTAATCTTCCTATTCTAATTGCAGATTGAAGAGCTCCTTCTTTATCTATATGAATATTAGCTTCATTATTCGGTTTGGTAAGTATTGTTTTGTCGGTATTTGAATGAACAGAGATTGGTTCATTACCAAAAAATGAATTGATTTCTGAAATAATATCTTTATCTACTTTTCCAGAAACTAATATTTTACAATTATTTAATTGATAATTCTTTTTGTGAAATTCTTGAATATCTGAGAGTGTTAAGTTTGAGTAATCATCAATATTAACATTTGATCCGTAAGAGGAAGTTTTTCCAAAAATTAATTGAGCAAATTCTTTCCGAGCTACAAAAGACACTTTTTCTAAATTTACTTTAAAACGTTCAAGAGCATTGTTTTTATAGATGTTAAATTCTTTTTGATTGAGTGATGGAGAACAAATTACTTCTTTAACATAAGGTAAAACTTCGCTTAAATATTTGTTTAGTGTATAAAGTGTGACAGTTGCAGAATCAAAACTATTCTCAACCTCTAAAAAAGCACCATAATTATCTATTCCTTCAGCAATTTCGTATGCTGTATAAGAAGTTGTTCCCTCTTTAATTAATGCATTTGTGGTAGAAGCAACAAGTGGTTTTTTTTGTTGGAGTATTCCCGCATTAAAAATAAAATCAACTTTTATAATATTTTGCGAGCCACCGTTAATGAAGTTTAGTTTTATACCATTAGATAAGTTTTGATTTTTAACTTCTAAAAATTCAATCTGTTCAACTTGTTTAAATTCGGGGGCTATTTTTCTATCTAAAACCATCATTTATTTTTCTTTTTTAGCATAAATTAATGTTGAACAATTTGTTGGTATTAGAATTTGATTGGCAATTCTATTAATATCTTTAGCTGTTACTAGATTATATTTCTCTACTTCAAGATTTACATCATTTGCATCGTTTTGTAATTCTGCAAAAGCTAAATTCATAGCTTTATTTAAAATGTTGGTTTCAGAAAATTCATGAGTTGATTCAATTTTGTTTTTTACTTTTTGTAGTTCATTTTCAGAAACAAAGTGGGTTTTTACTTTGTCTAATTCTTTTTCGATACTTAATTCAGCTGTTGCATAAGAAATTCCATCTGACAATTTTCCGCTAATTACAAACAGGCCATCATCAGAGCTCCCCATAACATAAGCGTTTATTTCGCTAAATAATTTTTGTTCTTTAATTAGGGAGGTGTGAAATCTAGAAGATGAACCTAATGATAATACATCACTTAATAAATCTGTTGCATGGAAATCTTTATTGGCTTTAGGACACATTTTATAAGCTTTATAAATTGCATTTGCGGGGACATCTCGATTGACTTCTAATCTTCTTGCTTCATTTTGTTGTGGTTCTTTTGGTAAATTTCGTTCTGGAATTTCCTTTTTAGGAATCCCTCCGAACCATTTTTTTGATAATGATTTGACTTCTTTTGTTTCAACATTTCCAGCTACAACCATAATAGCATTATTAGGTAGGTAGTGCTGGTAAAAGAATTCTTTAACATCATGCATAGTAGCGTTTTCAATATGGCTTATTTCTTTACCAATAGTAGCCCAACTATAGGGGTGTTTTTTATAGGCAAGTGGACGAAGTAACATCCAAACATCACCATAAGGTTGGTTTAAATAGTTTTGTTTAAACTCTTCTATTACAACACTGCGCTGTACTTCTAAACTTTTTTCAGTAAAAGCTAGGCTTAACATTCTGTCAGATTCTAGCCAAAAAGCTGTTTCTAGGTTTTCTTTTGGTACAGTTATATAGTAATTTGTAATGTCGTTTGAAGTAAAAGCATTGTTGGTTCCTCCAACTCTTTGAAGTGGTTCATCAAAGTTAGAAATGTTTAGAGAACCACCAAACATTAAATGCTCAAACAAATGTGCAAATCCAGTTTTGTTTTCATCTTCATCTCTAGCTCCAACATCATACAAGATATTTAAAGCAACTATTGGTGTACTTTTATCTTGATGAACGATAACTTTTAATCCATTATCTAATTTAAATTGATCAAATGATATCATTAAAAAGTGTATTTGTTATTTTGAATTTCATTAGTAGCTAGTTTGTATTCTGTAATAATATTTTCAATTATTAAGCTAGCAGGTTCTATTTTGTCAATTAGCCCCGAAACTTGACCAATTTCTAATTCTCCTTCGATTAAATCTCCTTCAAACATTCCTTTTTTTGCTCTTCCCTTTCCTAAAATATTTTGCTGTTCCTCTATTGTTGCGCCATCATTAATTGCTTGATCTATTTTATCAAAAAAATCATTTTTTAATAACCTTACGGGAGTAACTTCCTTTAAGGTTAACATAGTGTCTCCTTCTTTTGCTTTCACTATCTCATTTTTAAAATTAATGTGAGATGATGCTTCCATAGAAGCTGCAAATCGGCTTCCAATTTGAACGCCATCAGCACCTAAGATCATGGTTGCCAGCATAGCTTGTCCTGTGGCAATACCACCTGCAGCAATTATGGGGATATTAATTTCTTTTTTTACCATTGGAACAAGACAAAGAGTTGTTGTTTCATCTCTACCATTGTGGCCTCCAGCTTCAAACCCTTCAACAACAACTGCATCACAACCTGCATCTTCAACTTTTTTGGCAAACTTTAAACCTGGTACAACATGGGCAACTTTAATACCTTTTTCTTGTAAAAATGGAGTGTATTTTTTTGGATTACCAGCTGATGTAAAAACAATTTTAACGTCTTCTTCTAGAAGAATTTTAATCATTTCATCCATTTGAGGGTATAGCATTGGTAAATTAACACCAAAAGGTTTATCAGTTGCTTGTTTGCACTTTTGGATATGTTCTCTAAAAACTTCAGGATACATGGAGCCTGCCCCTATCAATCCAAGGCCACCCGAATTACTTACGGCTGAAGCAAGTTTCCATCCACTATTCCAAATCATTCCGCCTTGAATTATGGGATATTTAATATTAAATAAAGAAGTTATTTTGTTTGACATCTAATAATTTAAAAATAAAGATTGATTTTTAAGCTAAATTAGTAATAATCTTGTAGTTATATTATGCAATAAATTAATATAAAATTGCTTAGTAATACATAAGTTTTATATATTTGCAACTATGCGAAAAATCATAATAACATTCGTGTTTATTTTCTCTACTGTAATTACTGGTTATAGTCAGTATTATGTGGATTATGGTTTTTCTATTGGTGCATCAAATTACTTAGGTGAATTTGGTGGTGGAGAAGGTACTAGAAGAGATGGTTTTGTTGATATGAAATTAAATTATTCTAGATGGACTATAGGTGGGTTTTATAGATATCGAATTTCTAATAAGTTTGGCGTCAAAGGTGCTTTAAATTATATCAGGTTGTCCGGTGATGATGCGAAAACTGATAACCCCGCTCGAAAAGGGCGAAATTTGAATTTTAAAAATGATATGTTTGAAGCTACCTTAAATGGGGAGCTATATATTTACAAAGTTAATGATGTAGGTAGAACAGGTCGTTACTCTTCTGATTTTAATTTATATTTTTTTGGAGGTGTTGGTTTATTTTATAGTAATCCAAAAGGACAGACTGATGCTGGTGATTGGGTTGCTTTAAAACCTTTACAGACAGAAGGTGTAACTTATAGTTCTTTTAATTTTGCAATACCATTGGGTATTGGATTTTATTATACCATAGATAGAAAATATAGATTAGGTATGGAGATTGGTTGGAGAACTACTTTTACTGATTATATTGATGATGCAAGTACAGTTTATACAACTAATTACGATGGGATATCTAATAAAACAACTCCTGAGCTTGTCAATCAGATAAATACTGAAGCTGGTGAGGAAGTTATAAAAAATCATAATTATATTCCAGGCAGTAAAAGAGGAGACCCTGAACATGATGATGCTTATGCAACTGCTACTATAAACTTTAGTTGGGCAATAAGAGGAAGAAGTAAATTTTATAGAGCTAAGCATAGTTGGGTACTTGGTAAGAAAAAGCGAAGAAGAAGAAAATCAAGAGCGAAATTCTAAAAAATCATAAATAAAAAAAGAGTTCAATTTAAATTGAACTCTTTTTTGTTTCAAATCGTTTTACTTTTTGTAAATACATTATTTACTTTTGAAGTTTAATAACAAAATATGAAATCATATAATTTAACACATTTACAAGAACTTGAAGCTGAAGCAATCTATGTTTTGCGCGAAGTTGCTTCTCAATTTGAAAATCCAGCTTTGTTATTCTCGGGAGGTAAGGATTCTATAATTGTAGCTCATATGGCTAGAAAAGCATTTTGGCCAGGAAAAATTCCTTTTCCATTAGTGCATGTAGATACTGGGCATAATTTTCCAGAAACAATTGAGTTTAGAGATAAGTTTGTTGAGAAAATTGGAGCTAATTTAATTGTGGGTTCAGTTCAACAATCTATTGATGAAGGAAAAGTTGTTGAAGAGAAAGGTTTTAATGCAAGTAGAAATGCATTACAGACAGTTACATTGCTAGATACGATTGAATCAAATAAATTTGATTGTGCTATGGGTGGAGCTAGGAGAGATGAAGAGAAGGCTAGAGCTAAAGAACGTTTTTTTTCTCATAGAGATGATTTTGGGCAATGGGACCCTAAAAATCAAAGGCCAGAGTTGTGGAATATCTTTAATGGTAAAAAACATATTGGAGAGCATTTTAGAGTTTTTCCAATAAGTAACTGGACTGAGATGGATGTGTGGCAATACATTTTACATGAGAAAATTGAAATCCCTTCTATATATTTATCTCATGAAAGAAATGTTTTTGTGAGGGATGGTGTTATTATGTCAACTTGTGATTTTATTGAACAACGAGATACCGAACAAACCACTAAAATGCAAGTTAGATTTAGAACAATTGGAGATGCAACTTGTACAGGAGCTGTAGAGTCGGATGCAGATACAATAGAAAAAATAATTGAAGAAGTTGCGGCAGCAAGGACTACTGAACGAGGAACTCGTTCTGATGATAAACGTTCAGAAGCAGCAATGGAAGATAGAAAAAAACAAGGATATTTTTAATTATGGATAGAAACTCATATTTAGATATGGAACTTTTACGATTTTCAACTGCAGGTAGCGTTGATGATGGGAAAAGTACATTAATAGGTAGGTTACTTTATGATTCTAAATCAATATTTGCTGACCAATATCAAGCAATTGAGGAATCAAGTAAAAGAAAAGGTGATGAGACTGTTAATTTAGCTTTACTTACTGATGGTTTAAGAGCGGAACGTGAACAAGGTATAACTATTGATGTAGCTTATCGTTACTTTGCTACTCCTAAAAGAAAGTTTATAATAGCTGATACTCCAGGGCATATTCAGTATACTAGAAATATGGTTACGGGTTCATCAACTTCTAACTTGTCAATTATTTTAGTAGATGCCCGCCATGGAGTTGTTGAGCAGACTTGTCGTCACACTTTTATATCATCTTTATTAGGTATTCCACATGTAGTATTTTGTATTAACAAAATGGACTTGGTTGATTACTCTGAAGAAGTTTATGAAAAAATTAAATCTGATTTAGAGGCATTTTGTTCAAAATTAGATGTGAAAGATATTCAGTTTGTTCCATTGAGTGCCTTAAAAGGCGATAATGTAGTAAACAAATCTGAAAATATGGATTGGTATCAAGGAGCTACATTAATGTATCTTTTAGAAAATATTCATATTGGTAGTGATTATAATCATATTGATTGTCGTTTTCCAGTACAATATGTTGTTCGCCCTCAATCAGAAAAATACCCTGATTATAGAGGTTATGCAGGAAGAATTGCAGGAGGAGTTTTTAAACCGGGAGATGAAGTGGCAGTTTTACCTTCAGGATTTACTTCTAAAATAAAATCTATTGATACTATGGATGGTGAATTGGATGAAGCTTTTGCTCCAATGTCAGTTACCTTAACATTAGAAGATGATATAGATGTGAGCAGAGGGGATATGATTGTTAGAGAAAATAATCAACCTAATGCAGAACAAGATTTAGATGTTATGATTTGTTGGTTAAATGATAAAAAAATGACTCCTAGAGGTAAGTATGCTGTTAAACATACTTCTAATGATGTTCGTTGTATTGTTAATGAAGTTAAGTATAAAGTAAATATTAATAATTTACATCGTATTGAAGATGATAAGGACGTTAATATGAATGATATTGCACGTATTTCTTTGAGAACGACTAAACCGTTATTGTTTGATAAATATACTCGAAACCGGACAACAGGTAGTTTAATTTTAATTGATGAAGCTACTAACGAAACAGTAGGAGCAGGAATGATAATTTAAAAAAAATTCCCCGAAATTATTTCGCGGATTTTTTTAATGTTCCATACCGCCTTTCTTACAGCAGTCTGGTAAATTGTTGTAGGCTTTTTCTTCCGCTTTAATTTTATCAGCGTCATAACCTGTTTTACTTATAGATGTTCTAATTTTGTCTGGCGTTGTTTTGTTTGGTTTAAAAACTACAGTAAGGGTTGCGGACTCTACATCAAGTTTGGAAGACTTTATTCCTTTCTCATAAGCCATAGCTTTTTCTAAACGTTGTTTACACATTTCGCATTGAGCAGAAGTTTTTATTTTTATTTCAGCAGTTTCATTTGATTTTTGAGCTTTAACATTAGTTGTAAAAAGTGAAGTTAAGGTTATTAGCATAATCGTGATTATGTTCTTCATAGTATTTGTTTTTATGTTATTATTTAATTTTATACCTAAATCCAAAATAGATGTTTCTTCCCATTACTGGGCCCCATATCATTGAAGCATCAAAATTCGAGCCATTAGGGTCATTTGCTGCAATGATTGGATTATCTTGTGTGTAGTTGGTAATGTTTTCTATGCCACTATAAAGTTCAAACTTTTTAAATGAGCGAGTAATTTGTCCACTTAATATGAAGTAATCTTTAGACTGATTATTAATTACATTTTCTGGAGTGTTACCAATTGTGCTAGGTAATCGGCTTAAACCAAACCATTTACCTGTTAAGTCAAATTTCCAAATATCAAAATTGGTTATATATCCTATATTAACTAAGACTCTATTTTTAGGAGTTAGAGGTTTTGTTTTTAACCCATCAGCATAGTCAGTTTTAATATTATACCACTTATATGCAGTTTTTAATTCAATTTGATGTGTTAATTCAATATTATACTCTGCTTGTATACTATGAGAAAAAGATTTTCCGTTTAAGTTGTAAAATGATATTTCTCTAGGATTTTCTAAATCAACTACAACCTGATTACTAAAATCAGTATAGTAATAATCTAAAGCAATTCCCATATCTTTTTCACCAATAGCAAATTGGTGCGTAACACTAGTTCCATAATTCCATGCAATTTCTGGTTTTAAATCATTAGCATTAAGTATTATATTTCTAGAACTGGCCATAGCTGCTGTGTTTTCGATTATAGGGTTAGCTGTTCTAAAACCTCTACCTGCAGATAACCTTAAGGCTGATTGTTCTGTGAAATTATA
>JARGOE010000052.1 GCA_029210015.1 Vicingaceae bacterium | reverse complement strand
TGTTGTTGTTCTTCACTACTCCAATCATCATATCCTTTATATACTTCTTCTTGTGTAGCGTTGCTTTTGGTGTTGAGTGTTTGTAAAAGTTTAGCCATCAATGTTACATCTGGTTTTATTTTTAAAAAAGTAAGAATCGAAGATATTGATTTTTTTTTCAGCTCTAAATCAGCAGAAAAAATATTCTCAAATTTTACGTGTAGAGTGACGGATTTATTGTTTTTATAAAAATTTAATAATTGTAAATTGGTTTTGTTCCAAAACCAAGCAATTTTTTGCATTCTACTAAAGGTTTCCCATTCATTAAACCAAGCATCATCTTTGTAATCGAGAGCTCTTAATCTTAATCTGCCATCATTTTCAGCATAAAAAAACATCTTACCATTATCAATAGGGGATTTATTGAGGGCTGATTTTACATAACTTTTAGCATCTCTTGTAATAACAATAAATTGAGCTTTTTTAAAAACATTTTTAATGTTAGGTAGAAGTAATGGTAGAAATGGGTTGCACTCGACATAACGTTTTGTTCTATATTTAGATAATTGAATCAAGTATTTTTGTCTATTTTCTGTAATATACTTTTCAATCTTATTATCACTCCAATTATTTCTTATTTTATTCATACTTAAATCAAAAAAATCTGGTTGTGGTTCATGTACCGCATGAGTATAATTGTTTAATTGATTAAAAAAAGATTCGAAAAAATTAGTACCAGTCCTACCAGTACTTACTATAAATACTGCGTTTACATTATTTGTTTTTAAATACCTATAATAATGGATTCTGTTTTTTATTTTATTTAAAATGTTACTCATTATGTTGACTAATACTTCCTTTTAATAAAGCCATATTTCCACTTCTATTTGCTTTGCCTGTTTGCCAAAAGTCACCAGGTAATACAGTCATGCTGTAGGCATTTTCAATATTATCTAACATATTTTCCATTTTTGTACCGCCTACAGTTGCAATTAATTTAATATTATAGGTTCCACCTCTCAAACCAAAACAAGGAATGTTGAGTGTAAAATATCCTTCGTTTTTTAAATTACTAAAAGTAATTCCCATTTCATCAGTAGAGTATCCTAATATTTTGTTTTCATGTTGGTCCCAAAAAGTAATTCCAAAAAGTAATTTATTTACATCAATATCACAGTTTGTTTTATAATCAATATTAAATTTTACAGGATCTCCAGCTATAATTTCGTTAACGCTTTTATTTTTTTTGTTTAACATTTTTATACCGGTAAACTTTAGTTTCCCATTTCCTATTCTATCTGTTCTTTGAAGCAGGTTTTTTTCAGAGGCATTATTTTGGTTGTTTAAATAATAACTAACACCATCTTCTGCAGTTCCATCATAAACAAGTTTGCCATGCTCCAATACAATTGCCCTATTGCAAAGAGTTTTTATAGACCCCATGTTATGGCTTACAAATAAAACAGTTCTTTCTCCTCCATTGCTAACCTCTTTCATCTTACCAATGGCTTTCTTTTGGAATTCAGCATCACCTACAGCTAAAACTTCATCTACAATTAAAATTTCGGGTTCCAAAAATGCTGCAACAGCAAAACCTAACCTAACTCTCATTCCAGATGAAAACCTTTTAATAGGGGTTTCAATATACATTTGACATCCAGCAAAGTCGATTATTTCATCAAATTTTGCCTTTATTTCTTTTTTAGTCATTCCTAAAATTGCTCCATTTAAAAAAATATTCTCTCGAGCAGTCATTTCGGGGTGCATGCCTGTACCTACTTCTAATAAAGATGCAATTCTGCCTTTAGCCTTTATTGCTCCAGTAGTAGGTGCGGTAATTTGAGAAATCAATTTTAGTAAGGTGGATTTTCCAGCTCCATTTTTTCCAATTACCCCTAATACTTCCCCCTGTTTTACTTCAAAATTAATGCCTTTTAGTGCCCAAACAAAATCACTTTCAGCTTCTGAAGTCCTATCGTTAGTTTGCCCAATAATGCTGTAAGGATCTTCTTTACCTCTTAATTTTGCATAAAATCGATTTAAATCTTGTCCTAAAGAACCCGTGCCTATTTGTCCTAAACGGTACATTTTAGACAAGTTTTCAATTTTTATAGCAGTATTGTTACTCATTATTTATAAAAAAGTTATTTAAACAGTATCCATAAAATTTTGTTCTGTTTTATTAAAAATAATCACACCTATAATTAAAGTAAAAGTGGTAAAGATGCAAGAATATAATAAACCTGTTAAAGAGAATTGACCACTGCCTAAAAATGCAGTTTTAAAGGTTTCGATTACATGTGTTAATGGGTTTAATTTAAACCAAAATTGATACTGAGCTGGAATAGTGCTTAATGGGTATATTACAGGTGTAGCATACATTAATAGTTGAATACCAAACTGCATTAAAAATTTTAAATCTTTATACTTGGTAGTTAGGGAGCTAAAAATTAAACCTAAACCTAATCCTAAAACTGCTATTATTAGTATTAATACGGGTAGTAGAACAATAAGATATGAAGGAGTGATGGCATTGCTATTTAAATAATAAAAAAAGACAATTAAAAACAATATAAATTGAATGCAAAATTTTATTAAGTTAGAGGTAATTTGAGATAGAGGGACAATTAATCGAGGGAAAAAAACTTTACCAAATATACCTGCATTACCAGTAAAAGTATTAGCTGTTAAACTAAAACAACTCGAAAAATAGTTCCACATAATAATGCCAGAAATATAAAATAAGGGTTGAGGGATATCGTCAGTAGATATTTTCGCAACTTTTCCAAAAATAAACACATAGATTACCATGGTTAATATGGGTTGAACAAAAAACCATATAGGGCCTAAAATAGTTTGTTTGTAGGTAGTAATAATATCTCGTTTAACAAATAAAAAAAGCAAATCTCTGTATTGGTAAATTTGTTTTAAGTTTATATCCAACAGATTGCGTTTTGGTTTTAATATTATGTCCCAATCTTCATCTTTATTCATCAAGATTTTCCTTTCTTTAAAATTGATAAAATCGATTTTCTTTTTTTTGTTTCTTCACCGTAGTAACCTTGACCATAACCATAACCATAACCATAACCATAACCATAACCATATCCATAACCATAACTTCCATAGATGGATTTTTTATATTTAATATCATTTACCAAGATTCCTATTTTGTTCTTGTCAGTTGTTAAATCAGCTACAACTTTTTCAAAAGTATTTTTGTTGGTATATTTTTGTCGTAATACAAATAATACAATATCACAATAATCAATTAATAATCTAGCGTCAGACACTAATCCAATAGGAGAAGTATCAATAATAATCCTATCATATTTTTCTTTTAAAATATCCATTAATTTAACAAATTCTTCTGAAGATAACAGCTCAGACGGATTTGGAGGAACTGGTCCAGAGGATATAAGATCAAGGTTTTTAAAAGATGTAGATTGGGTAATATCTTCAAGATTTGCTTTACCAATTAAGTAATTACTTAGTCCGATTTTATTTGGTAAATCAAAATCATGATGAACTCTAGGTTTTCGCATGTCTGCACCTATTATTACAGTTTTCTTTTCTTGCAAAGAATATGCAGAAGCTAAATTACTAGAGCAAAATGTTTTTCCCTCACCACTAATTGTTGATGTTAGTAAAATTATTTTTGGCTCATTTTTTCTTGATAAATATCTAATGTTGGTTCTAATAGTTCTAAAAGATTCAGCAATTAGAGACTTAGGTTGATCTAATAAAACAAGAGGGTTGCTGTCATTATTGTTTCCGATATATCCTAATATAGGTATATCAGTAATAGAGGTGATATCAATTTTGTCAATAATTTTATTGTTGAAAAACTCTAAAATAACAATAATAAAAATGCTAAAAATTAAAAATAGCATTATATATTTTTGATAATAAGAGCTAGTAGGAGGGCTAATCATATAAACTCTATATGGCGTAGCATAATCCAAAACCCTTGCATTTGGTATGCTTGATGCTTTTGCAATTTCTGCGGCTTGTTTTTTTGATAAAAGTTCAGTGTAAAGGCTGTTTTGTAAGGAGTAGTCTCTAAAAGCAATTGCATACTTTCTTTCTGCAGCAGGTATATCTTTAAGCTGTTGCTCCCTAATAGTAATTTGACTTCTAAGGCTTTTTAAGTCATTAAGATCCTTAGATTTTCTTGCAACAAGGTTTTCTAATAAAATTTGTTTTAAGGTATTAATTTCACTATTTAAAATTTCCATAGGAGAGCTAGCAGACTTAGCACTATATGTCATTCTGTGTTTTTCTGCATACTTCTCAATTAATTGATTCATTAATTTGAAAAGAACACTAGAGCTATTAATAAAATAGGGAATAATGAGCCCTTTCGCATCATCATTATTAAGTATGTAATTATAAGTTTGATCATAAAAATCTATGGTAAATTGAAGGTTAGATTCTCTAATTTCTAATTCATTAATTTCTTTTATTGCAGTTAAATCTTTTAAATTAATTCTATTTTCATTAGCACCTTCCTTAAAGTTTTGCATATTACTTTCTGCAATAATTAATGAATCGGCTATTACTTCGATTCTATCTTCAACAAATTTAATTGTTTTAATAGCGGTTTTATTACTCTCATCTAAACCACTTTGTATATAAGTATCTATAATAGTATTGAGCACATCCATTTCTTTTCGGTGTGTTTTTCCTATAAGAGATATAGATAAAATAGAGGATTCTTCATCTTCTGGTTCAATAATTATATTGTTTTGGTAATACCTTGCAAGGGCCTCAGGATTGTTAAAGTAAAACATGTAAGTTTTTAATAACATGTTCGGATTATATTTATCCAAAACTATTGAACCATTATTTCCCGCAAGAATAACTTTTTGGTTAAATAAATGTTGATTTCCTAAATCCTTATCAAAATTATCACGTGATATCAAAAATTGATTTTCATTAATAATTCTTAAGTAAAACTTTCGATTATAAATGTTTTTATTGATGAGTGAATCAATCTCTATATGGAAAGGATTTGACTTATATTGTTCTGTAGATTTTACATTTCCTACATCATAGTATGAAACCTTTAATTCAGGAATGTTATTTACAGCCTTAAGCATCAACGGAAATGTCTTAATAGCTCCTATTTCGTTTACTAATCGGTTACGGGTACTAACTAGCTCCATTCCGGGTAAAAAATATTCTTGCCCCCATGAAGAGTATTCATCTTTAACTAAAACCCTACCATTAACACTGTAAGATGGAATGTCATATCGTGCATAATAATAACCAATACTAGTTCCTATTAAAATTCCAATAATAGGGATGTACCAATAGCGTAAACCTTTTAAAAGGTATATCTTAATTATAGCTATGTTAATTCCTGTAGACTCGTTATCAGACATAAATTATTCTCAGTAGTTGACAAATATCGTTATTCATTTAATTTAAGTTGTAAAAGAAGTTGTTATTTTTAAAAAAAGCATCAAACAGAATTAAATTTCTAATTTTACAATATCATTTTATTTTTAATGAACAAACAGATAAGATTTTTAATATTATTTTTTGTTAAAGCTATACTGCTTTACTTTGTTTGGGTTTTACTTTACGAAAACTGGTTGATGAAGGTTGGTTTTGTAGATAAGATTATTATTGAAAGTTTAGTTTATTTTACTGATTTATTGTTACAGATTTTTGGTTATTCTACTTTTGTTTATGATCATGCCATAGGTATTCAAGGTAGTCATGGGGTATATATTGGAATTCCATGTAATGGATTAGATTTAATGGCGTTATTTGCGGGTTTTATATTGTTGTTCAGAGGGTCATGGAAAACTAAAGTTTGGTTTATCCCTTTAGGTTTGTTTTTTATTTATGTGTTAAATTTAGTTAGAGTACTACTACTAACTATAATGGCAAAAACTGCTCCTGAATATCTTGATTTCAATCATAAGTATACTTTTACTGTTTTATTATACTCATTTGTGTTTCTAGGTTGGTTGGTATGGGTAAATAAATACTCCTTAAAAAAATAATTTTTCAAACCAATGATTTTTAAAAGGAAAATTAAAGCAAAAAAAATCATAGCGATTTTATTAGCATTAATGATAATGGGGCTTAGTATTTTACGTGAAAATCTATTTCTAGAATTGAACGCCATATTATCCGGAGAAAATGTAAATCGCGCAAATTTTTATTTGTTTTATGATTTTTTAATATCATACCCCAAAGATCAATTGTTTCAACTTAAAATAGTATTGACATTTGTTTTTATAGTAAAAATAGCACTTTTAAATTATTTTGTTGTATTGTTTTGGTTTTGCAATAGCTTTTTTAATAAAATCACCATTATATCTCAATTGATATTAATTACGCTTTTATTACTGGGTGTTTTATTATCTAAAATGTTAGGCGTGTATCCGGATATTTATTTTGTTTTTAGGAAAATAACAGGTTTTTTGCAATCCCCAATTCCTTTATTTATGTTGGTTTCTCTATTTAGTTATTTTGAAATTACTAAATCTAAATAATTACAGATACAACCTTTTATGTGTTATTGACGTATTTTAGTTATATTTGAACACTACTTTACTTATAAAATATCTTTTTGGCTATGAAAAAAATTACTTTATTACTTGCTCTGTTTATTTCATTTTGTAATCTTATTTATTCTCAATTTCCAGGGGGTGTATCAGCAGCATCAACAAATAAGATATGGCTTGATGCTTCTCAAATGTCAGCAAATAATGGACAACCAATCCTGAGTTGGACTGATTTTTCTGGAAATAATACAGACGCTAATCAAGTAATAGTATCCAAAAGCCCAACATACAAGACAAATAGTATTAATGGTAGACCAGCACTTGATTTTGATGGTGTTGATGATTATATATTTATAAGTGCTAATTCGGCTTTAAATTCAAACCAATCTACTCATTTTATTGTTTATGAAAAGTCTACTGTAAATTCAGGAATTAACATGTTATTTAATATGAGTTTTAACGAAGCTTCAAATTTGTTATTTAGTTATGCTACACCTACATATAACGCAAGTTACATTAAAAATTCTTCTGGTTCACCTCGTTATTCAACATATGGTAATCCTAGTAGTAATCTAATCGCGTCACACTTATGGAATGGCAATACAGGTTCTTATGAGGGTTATGTTAACGGATCGGCTGGTAATTTTGCTTCTGGAGCAACAAATACTGCTACAGGTCACAATATTACTAGGATTGGAGCATTTAATACTAATTACAGATTTAATGGAGATATTGCTGAAATAGTTTATTATACAAGTGTTTTAAATTCTGCTGAACAAAATATCGTTGAAAATTATTTAGGAGCTAAATATCAAATCAGTGTTGCTAATGATTTTTACACGCATGAATCAACTCATGGGGATGATGTAATTGGTATAGGCCAAGAAGCAGATGGAAATAATTTGTTAGCATCAGGAATAACTAATATTGATTTATCAGCATCTTCTATGAATAACGGAGATTATGTATTTGTTGGTCACGATGATGGAGGTTTTGGTAATAATACTTCAGATGTACCTTCTGGTTATAGTAGATATAATCAGGTTTGGAGAAGTACTTTAACTAACTATGCTGGAACAGTTGATATTTCTTTTGATGTTTCTGTTCTTGGATTAGGAAATGATACCTCTTACAAACTTTTAGTTGATGCAGATGGTGTTTTTGCTACTGGAGCAACAGAATATGCGGGTGCTTTTTCAAATGGTGTTGTAACTTTCACTGGGGTTACTTTAACAAATACAAGTTTTTTTACCTTATCTAATAGTGACTTTTCGGTTATTAGTACAGGTGTTACAAATGATTGGCATTTGACAACTACATGGAATTGTGGTTGCATTCCTTCATTAGGTAGTGATGTAAATATATTGTCAGGTCATAATGTTTTCATTAATGGACAAAATGCACAAGCAGGTAATTTGACTATTGATGGGTCACTTAGTTTTAACAATGATGACACACTTCAGATAAATCAAAATTTAACTAACAATGGGACACTTACAGCTGGTATAGGAACTTTTAATTTTAATGGTGTTTCATTCGCTCATAATGTTGCTGGAACAGTTCAATTTTATAATTTAATAATTAACAATTCATTAGGGTTAACATTAAATGGTAATACAGATGTGCAGGGTTGGCTTGATATTGTTTCAGGCACAATAACTACAAATAATAATTTAACCCTCCTTTCCAATAACTCAGGTACAGCAGCTGTTTATAGGCCTAAGTCATCTGAGTTTTCTGGAGACATAACAGTTGAAAGGTTTTTAAATGAAGGAGAAAGTTATTATCTATTGGCTCCAGTAGTTTCAAATGGAAATTTAGAAGATTGGAATCAGGAAGCAGAAATGCAAGGTTTTACTGGTACAGAATGGCCAGGCGGGATTAGTTCTGTTTATTTTTATGACCAAAATAATAATGTAACAAGTTATTATGATGGTTATACTGTTCCAAATAGTACGTTTGATGTTATTGATCCAAAGGTTGGATATGAAATTTATGTAGGGGATGATACCAAGGCAACAGGAGCAAGGACAATAGATATTACAGGTTCACCTACTTTTTCTAATGTAGTTTATTCTGCTCCTCATATCGCTAATATTGGCAATCCTGCTGATGATGGGTGGAGTTTGATTACAAACCCTTATCCTTCTCCAGTTAAATGGGGTAATGTTATAAGAACGGGAAGTTTTGATGCTGCATATGTTAAGAGGGTAACCGGTGCATACGTTTCTATTAATAATCAATGGGTATTAGGTTCAGGCGAAGCTTTTTGGGTTCATTCTAATGCCGGAGGTTCTTCAATTGATTTTAGAGTATGGATGGCTGGTCATGAAAAAGATATTACTGATACTTATAATTTGAAAACAATTACTAATCAAGACAATACAGTTATGGATATTAGGTTGTCTTATAATTATAACAATGTTTCAGAGGAAGATGTTGCCTATTTAGGTTTTTCTTCAAATGCTACTGATAATAAAGATGATAATATAGATACTTATAAATTAAATAATATTTATAGTAATAAACCAAACTTATCTACAATCAATAATGGTGTTGAGATGGAGAGAAATACTTTGTCAATAAATAATAGTTCTATAGTGCCATTAAGTATAGTGATTGAATACCCATCAACGACTTTATTAAACTACACTTTACATTTTGATAAAGTAAATGATTTATTAATGAATAATAAAAAAGTAATTTTAGAAGACCGAAAATTATCTATTTTTACTGATCTTACTCAAGACACATCATATTCATTTAGTATGATGGATACTGTTACTCAACCTAGGTTTTTCTTGCACTTATCTTCACCTATAGCCTCTGTAAAAAGTGATGTTACTTGTTATGGAGCTAATAATGGTAAAATTGTTGCAAATGCTTACGGAAATGATCTTAAAAATTATGTTTGGAAAGATGATTTAAATAATACGATTGCTTTTACATCTAATTCAATTAGTGCAGACTCTATTCAAAATTTAATTCCTGGAACTTATACTGTTGAGATAACAAATAATAATAGTTTAGAGACTATTATTAATACTTACGTTATCAATGAACCATCTGAAATTTCATCTAATTTCTTCACTATAACTGATGCTAATGGTGACGCTAATATTGTTTCAACGACTATTAATGATACAATTAATGCTAATGTTGGTCAATCAATTTCTTTTCAAAATAGTTCAGAAAATGCATTAAATTATTCGTGGGATTTTGGAGATTTAACTGGATCTACAATTGAATCACCTAATCATACTTATTTTAATGTTGGAATGTACAAGGTAGAATTAACCTCTGGAAGTAATACATGTAATAAAGCATCACAACAATATGTTAATGTAATAAATACAACAGGAATAGTAGAAAACAACTATTCATTCAACTTTAACGTATTTAACACAGGTAACAATTTAAATATATCGTTTGATGATTCTTTTGATGGAAATGCAATGATAAACATAACTAATAGTATAGGTCAAATAATATATTCTGCATCTCATTTAATTGAAAAAAATGGGACTGAATCTATTTATTTGAATAATGCTAGCGGAGTTTATTATGTTAATGTTGAAAGTGGTAAAGTCTCTAAAACGAAAAAAATAGTTTTTAGTAAAAAATAAAATTATACATTTGCAGCATTATTAAGAATATGAGCTTTCGGATAAAACCAATTTTATTATTATTAGCAATACTTTTCATTTCAAGTATTGATTTATTTGCTGCAGGACCACCTGGACCACCTGGTGGGGGAGGAGGAGGTCCTCCTGGAGGTTGTTGGCCGCCATCAGCATGTATACCATTGGATGGAGGAATTGGATTCCTTTTATTGGCTGGTGCTGCTTATGGAGGTAAAAAAGTATATGATATGTCAAAAGATAAAAAAAAGGCTGAATAATCTTCAGTCTTTTTTTATGGATTAAATTGGAATAGTACTAACTTTACTCTCTAATTTTATATTCCTAAAAATGAATTCAGACAACGAAATTTTTGATTTAATTCAAGATGAATACCATCGACAAAAAGAAGGTGTTGAATTAATCGCTTCAGAAAACTATGTTAGCGAAAATGTGTTAAAAGCACAAGGTAGTGTGTTAACCAACAAATATGCTGAAGGGTTACCATTTAAAAGATATTATGGAGGTTGTGAAGTTGTTGATATTGTTGAGGATATAGCAAGAGAAAGAGCTAAAGAGCTATTTAATGCAGAATGGGTTAATGTTCAACCACACTCTGGCTCACAAGCAAATGCAGCAGTAATGTTAGCTATTTTAAAACCTGGAGATAAAATTTTAGGGTTTGATCTTTCTCATGGAGGACATTTAACACATGGGTCACCAGTAAACTTTTCTGGTAAATTATATCAAACTAGTTTTTATGGTGTTAATCAAGAATCTGGAAAAATTGATTATGATATAATTAAAGGAACTGCTCATAATGAAAAGCCTCAGCTTATAATAGCTGGTGCATCTGCGTATAGTAGGGATTGGGACTACAAAAGAATGAGAGAAATTGCTGATGAGGTTGGAGCAATGTTGTTGGCTGACATTTCTCATCCTGCAGGCTTAATTGCACGTGGATTATTGAATGACCCTTTGCCACATTGTCACGTAGTAACTACTACAACTCATAAAACATTAAGAGGACCAAGAGGAGGAATGATAATGATGGGGAAAGATTTTGAAAACCCTTGGGATTTAACAACCCCGAAAGGAAAGGTTAAAATGATGTCCCAGTTGTTGGATGCAGCTGTGTTTCCTGGAACTCAAGGAGGGCCATTAGAGCATGTGATAGCTGCTAAAGCTGTAGCTTTTAAAGAAGCACTTTCTGATGGTTATATGGACTACTGTGTTCAACTAATGAAAAACGCTAAGGTGATGGCAGATGAATTGGTAAAGAAAGGTTATGGAGTTATTTCTGGAGGTACTGATAATCATTGTATGCTGATAGATTTAAGAAGTAAGGACATTACAGGTAAAGAAGCTGAAAATTTATTAGTTGAGGCTGATATTACTGTAAATAAAAATATGGTTCCGTTTGATGATAAGTCACCTTTTGTAACTTCAGGTATTAGAGTAGGAACAGCAGCAATTACTACAAGGGGAGTGAAAGAGGCTGAAATAGTAAAAATAGTTGAATTGATTGATAAAGTAATTACCAATAAAGATAATGATTCTATCATTGAAGAAGTGAGAAATGAAGTAAATGAATTGATGAGTAATTTTCCATTGTTTAAAATGGATGATTTAGTAATGAGTTAAAAATAAGAGTATGATTAAAGCAAATAACCCAGCATTAAAAAGTTGGATAGAAGTCCCACAAAATTCTGATTTTCCAATACAAAACATTCCATTTGGAATAGCGCAACATAACAATGAAGTGTTTGTTGCTACAAGAATAGGAGATACAGTTGTCAATTTATTTAAAGTAGCTCAATTAGGACACTTTAATATTGATGCTACTGTTTTTAATTCATGTAGCTTAAATGATTTTATGCGTTTGGGTAAACAAGTTACAAGAGATGTTAGAAATGAAATTTCAGATATTTTTATTGATACTAATGATGTGACAAAAAATAAATCAGAATTAAAAGATGCGTTAATTAATATTAATGAAGTTAAAATGTTATTGCCAATTTCAATAGGAGATTATACGGATTTTTACTCTAGTGAGCAGCATGCTTTTAATGTAGGTTGTTTATTTAGAGATCCAAACAATGCTTTATTACCAAACTGGAAGCATATACCTGTTGGATATCATGGGCGTTCAAGTTCGATATTACCTTCTGGGGTGGATTTTCATAGACCAAAAGGCCAAAAGAAGCCGCCTACTGAAGAAGTTCCAGTTTTTGGTCAATCTAATTTGTTAGATTTTGAATTAGAAACAGCATTTTTTACTTACGAAGGTAAGCCAATAGGAGATTCAATAACTACTGCTGAAGCAGATGATTTTATTTTTGGAGTAGCATTGTTGAATGATTGGAGTGCTAGAGATATTCAAGGTTGGGAATACGTGCCTTTAGGGCCATTTTTAGGGAAAAACTTCGCATCGCATATATCTTGTTGGATAGTAACTCTTGACGCTTTAGAGCCATTTAGAACTGCAGGCCCAATTCAAGATCCTAAAGTTTTACCTTACTTAGAGTATGCTGGAGACAAGCATTTAGATATAAATTTAGAGGTAGCGATACAGCCAGAGGGAGCTTCTGAGACAGTTGTATCTAAATCTAATTTTAAATATATGTATTGGAATATGAATCAACAATTGGCTCACCATTCAATTAATGGATGTAATATTAGAGTTGGAGATTGTATGGGGTCTGGTACGATAAGTGGACCAGAGGAAAGTGAATTTGGATCTATGTTGGAGATTAGCTGGAAAGGGACAAAAACTGTTGCTATGACAGATGGAACTGAGCGTAAATTTATTAATGATAACGATACAGTTATTATGAGAGGTTATGGTGAAAAAGATGGTGTAAGAATAGGTTTTGGTGAAGTTTCAGCTAAAGTATTACCAGCAAAGTAGTTTACTTAAAAGTATAATATTAACATAAAAAAGCCGCTTTATATAAATCGGCTTTTTTTATGTTAAATAAATGGTTTACCATCCATGCATACCTGCTTGAGAGAATATAAATCCAAAAACAAGTAAGTATATAGCAAAATAAGCTAATGCTAATGATGATAAGCAAACTCCTATAATTCCACAGATTTTGCCAGCCTTCATGTTGTTTAAAGAGCTCTCAGTAAAACTATCTGGGTAGGCTTCGTTTAATAATCTAGCTTTTTTACTCATTATTAAAGCAGTTATTCCTAAGCCTAATCCAACAAGACCTGAACACCAGCATGTAGCAATAGAGCATATCCCTAAAACTAAAATTGTAGTTCCATTAGGTATATCTTGTTTTGCTTGTGGTGTGTTTATTTGGTTTTCTTCCATCTTAATATCCTTGATTCATCATTTCATTCCATGGTAATGCACTAAACATAGCACCATAAAAACTAATTATAATGATGAAATATATTAAGTATAAACTAGATAAAGCTAAACCAATAATACCACAAATTTTACCTGCTTTCATATTTTTATATGAGCTCTCGGTATATAGTTCTGGTGAACTTTGATATAGTTTATTTGCCTTACCAGCTAATACTAAAGCAATAATACCTAATGCAGCACCAACAATACCGTAGCAAAAGCAAAAAACAATTGATAAAATACCTAAAACTAAAACTCCTGTAGCATTAGGTAAGCTTTGCTGATTAACAGGATTTGGATTTGTAACTTCTTGATTTTCCATAACTTGTAATATTTAATTTAAGAATTGTAAATATAGTATATTTTAGCTACAGATTGACTGTCTTCGGTAGATTTAGAAATAAAAAAAGCTCTGACAATGTCAGAGCTTTTTTTATTTCTAAAATTGTAATTAAACAATTCTTAGTTCATATGTTTTACATTTAAGTAATACATTACGATGAATGCGATAGGAACAATAACAGCTCCAATTCCAAATCCACTGTAAATAATACCCATAATCATTGAAACTACAGAAGAACCAGCGTAAAGCATGAATCCTTGTTTTTTCAATTTCCACATTTTAAGTACCCCAATTAATCCAACAACTGTACATAAAAGACCAACGATAATGTAAGCCCAAGTCATTCCAACACCAGGACCAGCGCTTTCGATAGCTTCCATTCCTTCCATTCCTTCTAATGCGCCCATAGCAGAGCTAGCAGCTCCCATTAATGTAATAACACCTACATATCCAATAATTGCAAAACCAGCTGCAATAAATGATAAGATACATAATACTGTTAAAAATACTGGTCTTTTTCCAGCTTCTGCTGCTGGAGCAGCATTTTCAGTTGATTGAGTAGTTTCTTCTGACATAATTTTTAATTTAAGTTAAACAAATAATTTTTTTTAGTTTGTTGAGCAATATAGAAAGATTATTAATATGGAGCAAGTTTTATCGATAGAATGTTATTAACAATCTAATGTTACTTGTTGATTGTCGAAAATATATTTTATTAATGTTAACTAGCAAAATATTATATCTTAAACAGATAGCCATTGAGTAAAATTATTATTCGATTCACACTTAACAATTTTATAATCTTTAAATCCTTCTGATTTATCTGTGCTTTCAAATACTAATTTATATATAGTTCCTAATTCTCTTTTAATAGAAAGGGCGATATCGTCTTTGCAAAAATAATTGCCCCAATGCTCAATATCTTGATTCATTTTAATCCCATTGATTGCAATTATTTCATCATTAACACTTAAGCCTAAATTTTCTGCTATTGAGTTAGGGTAAATATTATCCACTATAGTTGCTCCATTTTCTATATGTACTTTGAACCCTAATGAAGCTTCATGATAATTTACAGAAGGTTTAATCTCTAATTTACACCCTATATATGTTAAAGCTTCTTTTAAAAGAGGAGTATAATCTTTATTTCCATGTATAAGGTTTGAGTAAATTTCGTTATAATCTGTTCCTGCAATTTCTTCAACTATGTTTTTATAATCTGTATCCGACACACCTTTTCCTTGTAATGCATAATCATTATATAGTTTTTGCATTACTGTGTTTAGTGATTTTTCGTTATTGGTATTTTTTAGAATAAATACATCAGTTATAAAAGCAATTAAAGCACCTTCTGTATATATAGACCCTTTTCTTCCAGGTGTACCTTTTACATAACCATCTAACCAAGTATCAAAAGAAGATTGAGCAACAGAGTAATTGTTTACTCCAAAGTTATTGTAATGTTTGCTTAATAATTGATCAAAAGTTTTAGCATACTGTTCCCAGTCAAACACTTCTGAAGAGAATAGAAATTTGTCTCCCATATATGTTGTAACACCTTCGTCTATATAACCTAAATAAGTATAGTTTTCTTTACTATAATCATAAGGATACATCTCAATAGGTCTAATTTGCTTTACATTCCATGTATGATAAAGTTCATGTGAGCTAACACCTAATAATTCGTTATACCAGCCTTCTTTACGCATAATGTCATAACTAGGGCCTAAAGAAATTACAGTAGAATTATAATGTTCTACACCATGGTAAGTTCTATAAGTTAAAATTTGAAATAAGAAATGGTATTCTTCTACTGGAAAACCTCCAAATGCGTCAATTTGATTTTTACAAAATTTTCTAAAATCTGTTTCTAATATTGTAAAGTCGGGTTTTGATTCTCCGTTAAACCATAGGTGAAATTTAACTCCACTTTCACTAAAAGTATGATGTTTTAAATCATTACTTGCAATAAAAGGGCTGTCAACTAATTCGTGAAAATTTTCAGTAGTGAATTGATGTTTATTTGTTGGTGTTAAACCACTAGCTACTTCATAATCTTTTGGGATGATTAACTCTAATTCGCAACTTTCGTTTTGCCTATTGGGAACATATAAAAAGCAATTTACACCATTAATGTATAGCTGATTGTCATCAAGGTATGATGAGCCTGCATTTATTTCGGCAGCATAGTAATTGTATTTTATATGTACTTGATTAGCTCCGTTTGTTTCAACTTCCCATAAATCTTTGGTTAACTTTTTTGAAGTTAATAGTTTTCCACTGGCATCAAATGCATCCCATTTTTGTACGTTTTTAGCAAAATTTCCTAACTCATATCTTCCAGGTCGCCATGCAGGTAGCTGAATTTCTAGATTGTCAGAACTTACATTGTCAATAATGTATTCTATATCTATATAATGATTGTTAGGATTTTGGTAAGAAACGATGTACTTCATGGTCTGATTTTTTAAAAGAAAACCAAAGATAATTGAAGTAATTAACTTATTCGTTCAATCATTTAATTTCTTAACCAACTTTTATTAAATTCGCATACTTAAAGTTAGATTAAAAATTTAAATATTATAGATATGAGTTATGATGTTATTGTTGTTGGAACTGGTCCTGGTGGTTATGTAGCTGCTATTAGAGCTTCACAACTAGGAATGAAAGTTGCTGTAGTTGAAAAAGCTGAATTAGGCGGTATTTGTTTAAACTGGGGATGTATTCCTACAAAAGCACTATTAAAAAGTGCTAATGTTTTTGAATACATTAACCATGCTGCTGATTACGGCATTACTATAAAAGATGCAAAAGCTGATTTCCCTGCAATAGTAAAAAGAAGTAGGGACGTTGCTGCAGGTATGAGTAATGGGATTCAATTTTTAATGAAAAAAAATAAAATTGATGTTATTGCTGGTACTGGTAAGCTAAAGGCTGGTAAAAAAGTTGATGTAACTGACGATAAAGGTAAAACAACTGAATATGCTGCTAATAACATTATTATAGCTACAGGTGCTCGTTCTAGACAGTTACCAAATTTACCACAAGATGGAAAGAAAATTATTGGATATAGAGAAGCTTTAGTTTTACCTAAATTACCAAAGAAAATGGTAGTAGTTGGTTCAGGAGCTATTGGTGTGGAGTTTGCTTATTTTTATAAAGCAATGGGTGTAGATGTAACTATTGTTGAGTATATGCCAAATATTGTTCCTGTTGAGGATGAAGATGTTTCTAAGCAATTAGGTCGTTCTTTTAAGAAATCAGGAATTAATGTAATGACTAACTGTGCTGTAGAAAGTGTTGATACAAAAGGAGCTGGTTGTAAGGTTACTGTAAAGACAAAGAAGGGCGAAGAGATTATTGAATGTGATGTTGTACTTTCTGCTGTTGGTATTAAGCGTAACATCGAAAACATTGGTTTAGAAGATGTAGGTATTGCTACAGATAAAGATATTATTATTACAAATGATTATTACCAAACTAACATTCCTGGATATTATGCTATTGGAGATGTAGTTAAAGGGCCTGCTTTAGCACACGTTGCTTCTGCAGAAGGAATTATTTGTGTAGAGAAAATTTCTGGAATGGATATAGAGCCACTAGATTATGGTAATATTCCAGGATGTACTTATTGTGCACCAGAAGTTGCTTCAGTAGGTATGACTGAAAAAGCTGCTAAAGAAGCTGGATATGAATTGAAAGTTGGTAAATTTCCTTTCTCAGCATCTGGTAAAGCTAGTGCTGCAGGTCATAAAGATGGTTTTGTTAAATTAATATTTGATGCTAAATATGGTGAGCTTTTAGGAGGTCATATGATAGGTGCTAATGTTACTGAAATGGTTGCTGAATTAGTTGCTATCAGAAAATTAGAAACTACTGGTCATGAATTAATTAAAACCGTTCATCCTCATCCAACAATGAGTGAAGCAATTATGGAAGCTGCAGCTGCAGCTTACGATGAAGTGATTCATATGTAGTTCGTAATAGACTATTTATTATAAAAAAATCGCAATCGGAAGATTGGGATTTTTTTATATGCTTTATTTTTCATAAGCTCCTAAATCAGGAGGATTGTTTCTTGTTGCGCCATCTTTATCTAAAAGAACGCCACTGGCAAAACCAGCATTAATTGCGGCAGAACCTCCCACTAAATGATAATCGTGAGTAACAACGTCTACAAAATTACTATTGCTTGGGTTTACAATAAGGTTTTGATAACTGCTACCGGAAGTACTATTAGTTGTTTTTAAAATACAAGTGTTAAATTTAAAATTAACTGATCCAGGACTTAAAACATCATAGTCAAATTCTACATCAACATTTCCATCAATAATACAGTTATAGAAATTAGTAGAATCAATATCTCTTACTTGTGTGTTGTTGTTTATATCTACATAATAGTTCTGCAAAAATATGGAAGGGGTTTCTCTATTTCCATCCGCCCAAAAGTTAGCAATAGTAGTATGATTAAAATAGTATTCACCACCACCTTGAACTAAAAGGTTGTATTGACCAGAATTACTGATTACTGAATTTGTGTCTGTTATGATATAGTTTTTGGCAAAAACTCCAATGGCAGAATTGTTGTGAATATCACAATTGTTTAATCTAAGTTTATTGCTACTTGTTGGTAATGTTGGATTGAATGGTAGTGTTTCTGCTTGTATACCTATAAAGGCATTTTTAATAACAGCATAATTAAAAACATTATCAGCACTTCCATCATTTATCCATATTCTATCCCATTGTCCTGGTACATCCTGCCATTCATGTTCTAATCGAGTTCCTTGAAAAGTAACTGGGTCTGTTTGAGTTCCGTTGACTACAATATTCCCTCCTTGATAAACCCAAATACCAGAATTATTATGGCAATGAACTCTAACGCCTTTGTCGATAGTTAATTTATCATTTCCATCTAAAGTTAAATAACCTCCATAAATAACGTAAGGTTTATCATCAGTCCAAACAGAATCTAGTGGACCTGCAGAAGTATCTCTATCTAAATAAACGATAGGGATTCCTCCAGCACTTCGATTAGCTACATAGTAATGTGCATTTTGACCCCAAGCAGCAAGATTAACACCTTGTTTGTTTCCGTTAGTTTCGAAAATTACTCTATCATTTACAACAAAAGGTGATAAGATATTGTTGGGATCAATAGTTACTTCTAAAAAGACAAACAAGCTGTCTTTACCACGAATTAACACATCTTTGTGAGAATTACCAGGAGTGCCGTCAACATTAATTCTGAACTGAGAGCCACTACCTTTTTCTACATAAATGTTAGAAATAATTAAATCAGAACTATTGTTATTGTATATCTTAAAGCGTTTAGTTGTTGATCCAAAAGTGGTAAAAACAGTATCAAATAAAACGGAATCAGTACTAAAACTTAACACATCTGCACTATTAGTACTTATATCATCTTTTCTACAAGAAAACATAAGTGTAACTACAGTAAGAAAAAATAATATGCCAGTTAGTTTTCGCATTAACAGTAAAAGTAATTATTCATTTACGATTTTATACTAATTATATTGTGTTTCAGTTTTATCTTTAAATTG
>JARGOE010000051.1 GCA_029210015.1 Vicingaceae bacterium | reverse complement strand
TAAATAGTGAAGAAACTGAATCAACTCCAGAAAGAATAGCTTACACTTTTAAAGCAACTAAGTTGATTAATGCAAACACTATTGAAACAACTAAAAAGAAGACTCTAGACTTTAGAATTACACACCGTTTTGGTGACATGCAAATTGGAGAGCCAATTGGAAAACATACACTTTGGGGATTAGACAATGCTTCTAACATTAGATTTTCTTTTGACTATGGGTTAACTGATAATATTAGCATAGGAATTGGTAGAAGTAAAACTAACGAGCATATTGATATGAATCTAAAGTTCAAGTTTCTTCATCAGAAAGAAAAAGGCATTCCTATATCTGCTGCATATTATACTAATGCAGCAATTTCTCCAGTTGCAATTATCCCAGATGATGATTTTGCAAACAGATGGTCCTATGTGCATCAATTAATCATTGCTAGTAAAATAACAAGGGGTATTTCTTTAGAAATATTACCTACCCTTGTTCATAGAAATTATGTTACAAATGATGTTAACCCCGAGAATGGTTCTGTTGATGAAAACGATTTATTTTCTTTAGGGCTTGGTGGCAGATTTAAAGTTAGTAAAAGAGTTTCTTTTGTCGTAGATTATTTTTTAACCTTCTCTGAATACAGAACTACTAGCAATGGGTTTTACGACCCATTGGCGATTGGTGTAGAAATTGAAACTGGAGGCCATGTATTCCATATTAATGTAACCAATTCGGAAGGAATTATTGAAAATGATTTCATTCCAAATACAAGAAGTAATTGGGGAGATGGGGAATACAAATTAGGATTTAACATCTCCAGAGTTTTTAGTTTTTAGTCTCTTGTAAAAGAAAAATACTATTAAAGAAACCAAAAAAAGTTATTCCAACTAGAGTTTCCAATGTATCTTCATTTAGCATAGATAAAAATGTAATGCAAAAGAAAGCTATGTATAAATAGTTTTTGTATTCTTTAAATTTAAAAATAGGGTATAACAGCACTATTAAAAACCATACCCCTCCTATTATACCTAATGTAACAGTATAGGTCATAAATTGATTATGAGCCCTTAATTGATACTTTGGCAATAACAAACTTTCATTTTTCTTGTACTGCCTTTTAAATGCCAATTCAACATCACCTGTTCCAACTCCTATAATAAAATTGTCTTTTATAATTTCAACTGCTGTTTTCAAATACTCCCACCGCATGATTACGGAGTGACCATTATAATCACGTCCTTGATTATAATTATCAAACTCCCAAATTATTTTATGCAATCTTCTACTAACTGTATTTTCTGAAAGATAATTCACGTTACTAATCCCTTTTTCTATAGATTCAAGCTCATCAGAAGATAGTTTTTTTATTGATTCAGCATTTTTTACCTCTCCTTTTGAGCTCAAGAACCTAATTAAAGTTGTAGTCAGTTTTTGACCTTTTAAATCTAATGAATCGAAATCTAGATTACTCCTTTCATTCCATTCTTTTTTTATCTCACCCCAAGCAACATTTTTCCATATCAAATAGCCATTCTCCTTATCAAATTTTCTAACAGAAGTAGTATCATGAGCATATTTTTCTCCAGCTTTTGTAAAATCTAAAATAGGCAAAGGAACTACATTTTTGTTCTGGGTATATTTAGAAATACTAGAACCAACATAATAGCATGAAAAAGTAACCAATGAGAATAAAAGAAATAAAAACCCATACTTAATAACCCGATTTTTTAATTTCAAACTATATATCAAAAGTAAAACAAGGCTAGTAATCACAAACACTACAATTCCAGTAAACATACCCATCAAAAACAAGAAGCTTAACAACCATATCGCAACTAAAAACCATATAAAACTATACTTATCTTTTCGATGCTTAATGAAAAAGTAAACTGAACCAAAAATGGTCAAACATATTTCTAATCCAAACCTAATATGAGAATGAAATCTTGATAATTGTCGTTTATCTAAAATTTGCTCGCCTGAAAAGCCCAGCATAATTGCCATACTCCATAACGAAGAAAATACGATCCAAAATATAAATGTTTTGAATAACAATTTAGATTCCTTTAGAGTTAATTGAGGAAAACTTGATAAGAAGAATGGTAGTAGAAATAAATGCAACTTCCTTCTTAAGTCACCAAACGCATACTCAAAATCACTAGTATTTATTAATCCTATAATGGAAATGAAAAACAAAGATGACAAAACTATTGCCATTTTATTTTTAGAAAATCTCGATAATTTTTCTTTATAATTCCCAGTAATAAACCACAGAACTGTTAAACAGAGTTCACCTAAAATAATTAGTGGTTTAGAAACAGAAAGACCTGTAGCTATAAGTATTAAGCTAAAGAGATAAAGGTTTCTTATTGTAACAATAGATTTTAATCGTTGTAATATCAACTCTATCTACTTTTTATACGTTCCAGCTAATATAGATTGATATTTTGCTGAATCACCTAAGACCTTAATAGCCTCTTCAATAACTGGGTCATACTTTAAAGATAATTCTGCTTGACCCTCTTGGTAATAATATCGCGAAACAATTTCATTTTCTAATATCTGTTTAATCTCATCTTTAAAAGTTGTTAAATCTCCTTTTTTATTATGATTTAATTTAGCTTGTAAAGCTTCATATTCAACTTTTACATCCTCAAAGTATTTATCATCTTGAGTAGCTTTCTCAAGTTTTTTCAATAAACTTTCGCTTTGAGTTGTGTACTGATAATCTTTATCTGATAAAAATTCAACAAATTCGTTATACTCTTCATCTTTCAACGAAAAATCTTTAACACTTGGAATTTCTTTATGCTTTAATCGGTATTCAGTTGCAAAATCAAATATTAAATTCTTCATTAATAAAACCGCAGAGATATCACTTAATGGCAATCCTTCTACTTTAATGTCTGGAGCAACTCCTTTACCATCAAAAACAGGTCGTTTGCTGTGTAAGGTTTTAAACTCAGTAATTAATGAATCTGGAACTTCTTCTGCCTCTCCATCAGTATTTTTATGTGAATAATCTAACTTCTGAATACATCTTCCACTTGGTGTATAATACTTTGCTACAGTAATTTTAAGTTTAGAATTATAACTTAATGGTCTAACATTTTGTACTAACCCTTTTCCAAAAGAACGAGAACCCATAACAACTGCTCTATCATTATCTTGTAATGATCCTGAAACAATTTCTGATGCTGAAGCAGAACTTCCGTTAATTAAAACAACTAAAGGAATTTCAGTATCAATAGGGTTATTCAAAGCTTTATAACTTTTATCCCAATCTTTAATCTTTCCTTTAGTATTTACTACTGGAGTACCTTTATTAACGAAAAAGTTAACAATGTTTACTGATTCGGTTAATAACCCCCCCCCATTACCTCTAAGGTCTAAAACAATAGATTTTGCACCTTTAGCTTTCAAATCTGTCAATGCCTCTTTCACTTCTCTACTTGCTGATTCTGTAAAACCTGTTAATCTTAAATAGCCAACATCTTCGCTCATAATAGCATGGTAAGGAACATCTTTTATCTTAACTTCTTCACGAGTAACAACTTTCGTAATAGGATCTTCTGTTCCTGGTCTTTCAATTAATAACTCAACAGTTGTACCTGGCTGACCTAATAAAAACTCTCTAATTTCATCAGATGTTTTTCCTAAAGCTGATTTACCATCAATCTCTAATATTTTATCTCCAGCTATTAATCCTGCTTTATCTGCTCCAAAGCCTTTATAAGGTTCAGAAATCATAACCTTATCTTTTCTTGTTTGAATCAATGCTCCAATACCTCCATACTGGCCCGTTGTCATCATCTTATAATCTTCCATTCTAGACTCAGGAATATAATTAGTGTAAGGATCTAATGATTCTAACATAGCATCAATACCTGTCTTCATTAACTCGCCTGGATCAGCATCATCAACATAATAAATATTTAATTCACGAAAAAGTGTAGCGAAAATGTCTAAGTTTTTAGACACTTCAAAATAACTTTCAGTATAAGAAGAGAATGATAGTGATGCAACTAAAATTGCTAAAACAGCTATGCCTTTTTTAAAATGTTTTTTCATCTTTTTTTAATTATTTTAAGGAACTGGATCATGCCCATGCCCTCCCCAAGGATGACAAGAAAATATTCTTTTTAACGCTAACCAACCACCTTTTCCAGCTCCATGTTTATTAATAGCATCAATACTATATTGAGAACAAGTTGGAGTGTACCTACAGTTTTGACCAAAAATAGGCGAGATACTTAATTGGTAAAATCGAATTAAAACAACAAATATTTTAAGAACTAACCACTTCACTCAACTCTGTTAAACGGTTTAAAATTACTTTTATTTTATCTTCAATTTCTTGATAACTTAAAATTTGTGATGAGTGGCAAACCAACATAACATCCAATCCTTTATTATTTGCATTAAGAGCTTGTTTAAGATCTTTATTGTTTAAACGATAAGCTTCTCGCACTCTTCTTTTTATTAAATTACGATTAACCGCTAACTTTATATTTCTTTTTGGGACACTAACTCCAACATTAAGGTAACAATTATCAACTACATCTTTAGAAATGTAAATTGCTTTAAGAGGATAAGCCTTAATTGTTTTACCACTTTTAAAAAGTTGCTCAATAGCTTTTTTACTTTTTAGCTTCTCTTCTTTTGAATATGTATTTCTTTCAATACTCATTTATAAGACAAAGATAGTGAGATAAAGTCTTTATTGTTTTCTAACTTTAAAGTTTATACTATTTGTTACATTTGTTTTAACTTAATTTTCGCAATTATCCTCAACGATCTAATAAACATAGATATAGATATTTTTCTGTTTTTAAACGGAATCCATTCGCCATTTTTTGATGTTATTTTTTACTGGGTAACCAGCAAAGTTTTTTGGATACCTCTATACTTATTTCTTGTTTTTTTAGTGGCAAAAAAACATAGGTGGAATACTATAAAAATTGGATTGTTTATTGGTTTAGTTTTTTTGATAAGTGATAGAACATCTGTTGTAGCTTTTAAAGATGTTTTTGAACGACTTCGCCCTTGCCACAACACTGAATTAATGGGGTTGGTACATACATTAAATGGTAAATGCGGGGGTCAATTTGGCTTTGTATCATCACATGCAACCAACAGTTTTGCCTTGGCCTTATTTTCTGGGCTATTATTAAGAAAAAGTTATAAATTTATTCTTTCATTTATGCTGCTATGGGCTGCATTGGTTTCCTATAGCAGGGTTTATGTAGGTGTTCATTATCCTGGAGATATTTTAGGCGGAGCTATTCTTGGCAGTATAGTTGGTATTTTTGTGTTTTGGTTAATGAAGTATTCTAATAAACGCTTTAACTTTAATATAAACTTTTAATGTTCAACTTACTAGCAATATTTATTGGGGGTGGATTAGGTAGTTTATCTAGATATGGTGTCTCTAAACTATCAGCAAAGTTTGTTACAACTAATTCCCCTCTAAGCACTTTTATTTCAAATACATTAAGCTGTATGATTTTAGCAATAGCTGTAGTTTATTTCACCGGAAAAACATCTGACAATACTGCCCTTAAACTATTTATAATAACTGGATTTTGTGGTGGATTTAGCACCTTCTCTACTTTTAGCTTTGAAACATTTGAATTACTAAAACAAGGAAATTATTTAATTGCTACATTGAATATCTTAATTAGTGTTTTAGTAGGTGTTTCACTCATATTTTTCCTTATAAAAAATCAAGCATAATGCATAAATTATTTTTTTTAATTCTAATTACTCTTCCTTTTGTTTCATCTGCACAAAAACCCAAATTAGTTGTAGGTATAGTGGTAGATCAAATGAGATACGACTACTTAACTAGATTTTGGGATAGGTATGGTGATGATGGGTTTAAAAAGCTCATCAATAATGGCTATAACTGTAAAAACACCCACTATAATTATATGCCAACATATACCGGACCAGGTCACGCTTCTATTTATTCAGGTACAACTCCAGAAAATCATGGAATAATCTCCAACACATGGTTTGATAAAACCGTCAACAATTACACTTATTGTACTTCAGACACTAGTTTTAGCACTCTTGGAAGTAAATCAAATCACGGGAAAATGTCTCCTAATAAATTGAGTAGTACAACAATTACTGATGAATTAAAATTAGCTACCAACTTTAAAGGAAAAACCTTTGGAATTTCGATTAAAGATAGAGGCGCTATCTTACCTGCAGGACACAACGCTGATGCCGCTTATTGGTTTGAAGGGGGCGAAACAGGAAAGTGGATAAGTAGTACTTTTTACATGAATAATTTACCTGAATGGATAACTAAAATCAATAATAGTAATCCAGCAAAAAAATATTTAGATAAATCTTGGAACACATTATACCCTATAAAAAGTTACTCTGCAAGTATTGCAGATGACAACCCTTATGAAAATGTTTTTACTACTGAGCAAAAACCTATTTTCCCTCATAACTTACCTACATTATTAGATAGTAATAACCATTATAGTTTAATCAAATCAACCCCTTTTGGCAATACTATTTTAAAAGAGTTAGCTATTGAATTAATTAAAAATGAAAAATTAGGAACTGACAATCATACCGATTTTTTATCCGTTAGTTTCTCATCACCAGATTATATAGGACATAAATATGGACCTATGTCAGTTGAAATTGAAGATACTTACTTAAGGTTAGATAAAGAATTGGCTGAAATAATAACCTTTTTAGAAAAAAATATTGGCAAAGAAAATGTTTTAATTTTCTTAACTGCAGATCATGGGGCTGTCAATGTTCCTCAATACCTTATAGATAATAAAATGCCCGGAGGTTATTTTCATGAGAATGAGCTAGACTCTTCTTTAAATAAATTTTTAAAACAAGAATATAAAGTAGATTCTTTAGTAAAGAACATTTCTAACTATCAAGTATTTTTAAACGCGGAGCTAATCCAAAAAAACAATTGGAATCTTGAATCCATCGAAAACTCGATAGCAAACTTTTTATTAAACCAAAAAGGAATAGCAAAAGCGATTACGTCTACTGCGCTAAAAAACACAGAGTTTACTGACAGAATTTTAGCTAACGCCCAAAGAGGATTTAACCAAAATAGATCTGGAAATGTGCTATTTGTATTAAAATCTGGATGGGTACCATTTTATAAAAACCATAAAGGAACAACCCATGGCTCACCTTATCATTACGACACACATGTTCCATTGTTATGGTATGGTTCAGGAATTAAAAAAGGAGAAACCGACACAGAGGTAGCTATTCCAGACATTGCAGCTACAATAGCACAACTATTAAACATACAGGCGCCAAGTGCTTGTACAGGTGAACCAATACATGAAATAGTAAAATGAAACACTTAGTATGGATATTTTCAATATTACTTTTTGCATGTTCTGAAGAGATCAATTCAACTCAAGAGAAAATATTAATTGACAACTCTATAATTAAAGACACTATTGATATTGAACAAAAAAACATAGTATCAATTGCAGATTCTACTCCTAAACAAGGATTAAAAAATAGTGAGGATAATGAGTTCTTAAGTTTCTATCAATCATTTACAAATGCTATTGATCAAACAGATTTAGATGCAACTAATCAGTGTATTGACCCTAACGGCTTATACATTATAGAAACAAATGGCGCAATGCCACTTATTCAAAAAGTATTTGAAATTAAAGCTTATTCCACAAAAAGTATACGAACTACATTTTTTAATTTAGGATTTCAAGACATAAAA
Organism: Vicingaceae bacterium; assembly: GCA_029210015.1. GTDB lineage: Bacteria > Bacteroidota > Bacteroidia > Flavobacteriales_E > Vicingaceae. The sequence goes on along the minus strand of JARGOE010000051.1, from coordinate 11,772 downwards.
GATCAACCCATTTTTGAAGCACTACCTAAAGTAATATGTGGTGGAGAAATTTATGATAAATACGGGTGTTATGCAGCAAAAACAAACCCATTAAAAGAAAGTGGTGCTTGGAATTATTCAGACTTAAACGAAAAAGAAATTCAAGCGATTGAATATGCTGTACAAAATATAAATATAACTGTAAGAAATACTCAAAACTTCACCTATTACTTTAGCAAAACCGAGCAAGGTTGGAGACTTACTTTTATTGATATTAGAACACCTTGTCAGGCTTAAAAATAAATCTACATTTTGTTGATGAAATTGTTAATAAATAGCCCTTTTTAAAATAAGTAACACCATTACAAAAAACACCCTTTTCGTTATATTTGTTTTGCTTCAAAAAACGGAGAAAAATAGATTAATTATGAGCGAAGAAAACAAGAAAAATTATTCAGCAGATAGTATTCAGGCACTGGAAGGAATGGAGCATGTTAGAATGCGTCCTTCTATGTACATTGGGGATGTTGGAGTGAGAGGATTGCACCATTTAGTTTATGAGGTAATTGACAACTCTATTGATGAGGCTTTAGCTGGTCATTGTGATACAATTTCAGTTTGGATAAATGAAGATAACTCAATAGGAGTAAAAGATAACGGAAGGGGTATTCCGGTTGATATGCACAAAAAAGAAGGTGTTTCTGCTCTTGAGGTAGTTATGACCAAAATTGGTGCTGGTGGTAAATTCGATAAAGACTCTTATAAAGTTTCTGGTGGTTTGCACGGTGTAGGTGTTTCTTGTGTTAATGCATTATCAGAACATTTACAAGCAATTGTTTATCGAGAAGGTAAAGTTTATGAGCAAGAATACTCTAGAGGTAAAGCAGTAAACCCTGTTAAAGAAATAGGGACTACCGAAGAAAGAGGTACACAGGTTACATTTAAACCTGATCACCAAATCTTTGATAGTTTAGTATATAGCTATGAAACTTTAGCCAATAGAATGAGAGAATTGTCTTTCCTTAATAAGGGAATTACAATTACAATGACTGATAAACGCGAGAAGGATGAGAATGGAGAGTTTAAAACTGAATTATTCCATTCAGATGAAGGATTATCTGAGTTTGTAAAATATATAGATGAGACAAGGGAGCCTTTAATTGCTGATGTAATTAGTATGGAGGGTGAAAAGAATGGTATCCCAGTAGAAGTTGCGATGATTTACAACACTTCTTATGCTGAAAACATTCATGCTTACGTAAATAACATTAATACACATGAAGGTGGTACTCACCTTTCTGGTTTCAGAAGAGGATTAACCAACACTTTGAAAAAATATGCTGATTCATCAGGAATGTTGGACAAATTAAAGTTTGAGATTTCTGGAGATGATTTTAGAGAAGGATTAACCGCAATTGTTTCGGTTAAAGTTCAAGAACCTCAATTTGAAGGTCAAACAAAAACAAAACTAGGGAATAGAGAAGTTACAGCTCCTGTTAGCCAGGCTGTAAGTGAAATGCTAGAAAATTATTTAGAAGAGCATCCAAATGATGCAAAAGCAATTGTGCAAAAAGTAATTTTAGCAGCAACAGCTCGTCATGCGGCACGTAAAGCGAGAGAAATGGTTCAGCGTAAAAACGTTATGAGCGGCTCTGGTTTACCAGGAAAACTTTCTGATTGTGCTTCTAAAGATCCAGCTGAATGCGAAATCTACTTAGTAGAGGGTGATTCTGCAGGCGGAACAGCAAAACAAGGTAGAGACAGACATTTTCAAGCAATTATGCCTTTAAGAGGTAAAATTTTGAATGTAGAGAAAGCAATGCGTCATAAAATATTTGACAACGAAGAAATTAAAAACATCTACACTGCTTTAGGAGTTAGAATTGGAACCGAAGAAGATGAAAGAGCATTAAACACTGAAAAACTAAGATATCACAAGATTATTATTATGTGTGATGCCGATGTAGATGGTTCTCACATTGAAACTTTAATTTTAACTTTCTTTTTCCGTTACATGCACGAATTGGTTGAAAGTGGCTACATATACATTGCAACACCTCCTTTATACTTAGTAAAGAAAGGCAAGGAGCAAAAGTATTGCTGGAGTGATGAAGAACGAGATTTAGCAATTAAAGGTATGAAAGGTGCTGGAAAAGAATCAAGCGTGCACGTTCAACGTTACAAAGGTTTAGGGGAGATGAATGCTGAGCAATTATGGTCAACTACTATGAACCCAGAATACAGAACCTTAAGACAAATTACTATTGAAAGTGCTGCTTCTGCAGATCATACTTTCTCTATGCTAATGGGAGATGAAGTTCCTCCACGTAGAGAGTTTATTGAAGCAAATGCAAAGTATGCCAAAATTGATACGTGATTTTAGAATAAATTTAAATGAGAAAGCTCTTCAGAAATGAAGAGTTTTTTTATTACCCAAACAAGCCTCTAAAAACTTCTTCTACCTTACTCACAAAAACAATTTCTATTTTATGATTGGCAGCAGTAATTCCTTTTTTGTTGTATTTAGAAATATAGATTTTTTCAAAACCTAGTTTTTCAGCTTCAGCAATTCTTTGGTCAATTCTACTAATTGGTCTAATTTCTCCTGACAGACCAACTTCTGCAGAAAAGCATGTATTTGAACTGATAGGCATATCTTCTCCAGATGATAACACCGCACTTATTACGGCTAAATCTACAGATGGATCGTTTACTTTTAAACCTCCAGCAACATTTAAAAACACATCTTTTGCTCCTAATTTAAAGCCGCAACGCTTTTCTAAAACAGCTAATAACATGTTTAACCTTCTGCTATCAAAACCTGTTGTTGACCGCTGAGGAGTTCCGTAAGCAGCCGAGCTCACTAGTGCTTGTATTTCTACTAAAAGTGGCCTATTACCCTCCATTGTCCCTGCAACAGCAGTTCCACTCAACTGTTCTTCTTTGTTGCTAATTAATATTTCAGAAGGGTTATCAACCTCACGCAATCCTGCCCCATGCATCTCATAAATACCCAACTCATTAGTTGAACCAAATCGGTTTTTGATTGAACGCAACAAACGGTAAATATGATTTCTGTCTCCTTCAAATTGCAAAACAACATCTACCATGTGCTCCAAAATTTTTGGTCCAGCAATATTTCCATCTTTAGTAATATGCCCAATTAAAAAAACAGGCGTACTGGTTTCTTTAGCATATCTCATTAACTCAGAAGTTGTTTCTCTTACTTGAGAAATACTTCCTGGTGAAGAGTCTATTACTTCGGTGTGTAAAGTTTGAATAGAATCAATTACCAAAACATCTGGCTGTAATTCTTTAATGTGATGAAAAATATTTTGAGTTGATGTCTCGGTTAAAATAAAACAATCAGGATTTTTATTCCCAATTCTATCAGCACGCATTTTTATTTGCTGCTCACTCTCTTCTCCTGTCACATATAATGTCTTAGAACCTTTTAGCCTTAAAGACATTTGCAACATTAAGGTTGATTTTCCTATTCCTGGATCTCCCCCAAAAAGTATTAAAGAACCTGGCACTAGACCTCCCCCTAATACTCTATTTAGTTCTGTTCCGGGTAATTTTATTCTTGGAATATCAGAAATTTCAATATTCTCTATTTGTTGTGGCTTACTTGTTCTATTAATATTGAAAGTAGATTTAACATCATTAGGTTGTGGTTTACTTACCACTTCCTCAACAATAGTATTCCATTCGCTACATGATGTACACTTTCCTACCCATTTAGGATATTGTGAACCACAACTTTGGCAAAAGAAGGCTGTTTTTACTTTGCTTTTTGCCATCTAAGAAATTTTATGCTGTAATTGCTCTTTTATTTTTTTTATGCTCAATAGAAGCCTTAATATCTTCTAACTCACCTTTTGGAATAGCACTAATCAATTCTTTGGTGTATTCAGTCTTTGGATTAGCATAAATTTCATCTGCTAAGCCCATTTCTACAACTTTCCCCATCTGCATAACAACCATTCTATCACTCATAAATTTAACAACAGATAAATCATGAGAAATAAAGATATATGTAAACTTAAATTCTTCTTTTAATTCGTTTAATAAGTTTAATACTTGGGCTTGAACCGATACATCTAAAGCAGAAACTGATTCATCACAAATAATAAACTTAGGATTAAGTGCTAATGATCGAGCTATACAAATACGCTGACGCTGACCTCCTGAGAATTCATGCGGGTAACGATAAAAATGTTGCTCTAGCAAACTTACACGTTTTAATAACTCCATTACTTTTGCCTTACGCTGCTCATCGTTATCAAAAACTCCATGCACTCGCATAGGCTCCATAATAGCTTCTCCAATAGTAATTCTTGGATTTAATGAAGAATAAGGATCTTGAAAAATGATTTGCATTTCCTTTCGGTATGCTCTCATTTCTTTTGTTCCTAAATCCGTTAAATCGTTACCTTCAAATACAATTCTACCTGATGTAGGCTCAACTAACTTCAATATCGTTCTGCCTAAAGTTGTTTTACCACAACCGGACTCACCAACTAAACCTAATGTCTCTCCAGGGTAAACCTCAAAAGAAACATCATCTACAGCTCTCACATAATCCTTAGCCTTACCAAACATTCCTTTATTAATAGGGAAGTATGTTTTTAGATTTTTAATTTCTAAAACAGGTTCCTGCTTAAACAATGACTCATGTCTTTTTGCTGTCTCAGCAGGAGAAATAACTAAACTGTTGGTTACTTCAGCAACCGACTTATTAGTTTCGTGCATTACTCCAGAATCATCAATTGTCATAAAATCCGAAACTGTAGGCAACCACTGCAGCCTTCTGTTTAATGGCGGACGACAAGCTAACAACCCTTTTGTATATGGATGTTGTGGATTTGTAAAAATATCTAATACATTTCCTTGCTCTACAATTTTACCTTTATACATTACCACAACTTTATCGGCTAATTCTGCAATAACTCCTAAATCATGTGTAATAAATAAAATTCCCATATCTTCTTCACGCTGCAATTTCATCATCAACTCTAATATGGTTTTTTGAACAGTAACATCTAAAGCTGTTGTTGGTTCATCAGCAATTAATATAGATGGATTACAAGACATTGCCATTGCAATCATTACCCTTTGTTTTTGTCCCCCAGAAATTTGATGTGGATAGGTATCAAAAATTGAATCTGGACGAGGTAATTGAACTTTTTTAAATAATTCAACTGTAATAACTTTTGCTTCTTTCTTATTAACTTTTTGATGTAACATAATTGCTTCTGCAACTTGATCACCACAAGTATAAACAGGGTTTAAAGAAGTCATAGGTTCTTGGAAAATCATAGCGATTTCATTCCCTCTATAGCCTCTCATTTCCTTTTCTGAAACTTTAGTCAAATCAACAACCCCATCCTCAGTATGAAATAAAATCTCTCCAGAAGCAATTCTTCCAGGAGGATTAGGAATTAAACGCATTGCAGATAAAGAAGTAACTGATTTTCCTGAACCTGACTCTCCAACTATTCCGATAGTCTCTCCTTTATTCAATGTAAATGACACGTCATTTACTGCTTTCACAGTTTCATCTTCAGTCTGAAATTCTGTTACTAAATTTTTTACTTCTAATAATGTTCTACTGCTCATAGTTTAATTTCCATATTGAAAGGGCAATAAAAGTACGTTTTATAAAAAAATAAAACAAGAAATATCTTAATACATAAGCATTGTTTAGACTACTGTATGATTAATAAAGATTAAAAAGAATTAACTGCCTATGAACTAGTAATCTAAATCACGAATAATTATTGATAAATAGCCATATGCTTGACTATCATTTATCATTGCTATCTCAGCATTAACATTGTCATTATTCATATTCCATATAGTAAAATCATCATCCGCCTTTTTACTTTTACCATATTGTCGATTAAATTGCTCCTCGAAATCTAAAAACAATGTCTGTGCATCTTCAATAACATCAAAAAAAACTGTTAATTCAATTTCATACAACTTATTTTCTTCTGAAAAATCATAAGCTACAGTATAGCTATTCCCCATACTCACAGGGTAATCATAATGCAAATAGTCAGGCTTTTCTGATTTTAAAAACTTCTCATTTTCTACCTGCTTTACTTGATCTATATTGTCACCTATAAAAGCTCCCCTTAAACCATCATCAGTTTTTCGAATCATTTCATAATACTCATTATTACTTCCTCCACAGGAAAAGAGAAGAGCAATACAAACTAATACTAATATGTTATTAAGTTTTCTAGCCATTATGCAATGCTAATATTTTCATCTAAAATTAAATTCTCATTTCTAAATCTCAAAAACAATTGAGTTAAAGCTACAACATCTTTCTCGCAATAATTAGCTATTCTAGTTAAATCTTTCTCTTGCCAATATACCTGATTAACCATACTTCCATCAATATCATCTTTTGGTGTTGGAATGTTAAATATAGATGTGAGCAAGCTTAATGATGTATAATGCTTATAATCTCCAAACTTCCACAATTGCAAAGTATCTAAATGAGGAACTTCCCATGGTTTTTTGCCTGCCAGATCCAATATTGAAGGAATTGATATACCATTAATTAAAGCTCTTCGAGCTATATAAGGAAAGTCAAATTCTTTACCATTATGACCACACAAAAGATTATCTCTTGAATTATAATGTTGATTAAGTAATTCAAAAAAATTGGTTAGTAAAATTTGCTCATCATCGTTATAAAATGATTTTAATCGTAGTTTTTTAACTCCATTTTCAATTCGAATTGCTCCTATGGATATACAAACAATTTTGCCAAATTCAGCATATATACCAGCTCTTTCATAAACATCCTCTGCAGTTTCTTCTTCTTTGCTAATAAATCGAGCTTTATTCTCCCAATGCTTTTGAAAAACATCATCCAATTCAGTAAAACTAGATTTTTGAGCTACCGTTTCTATATCTAAAAAAAGTATTTTTTCAAGATTAATTTTTTGCAACATTTTAATTGGAATTTTAACACGATTAAAGTTACAATTTTTAGCCTAATAATAAAATTACTTAATCATTACTCCTTGCTTATTTAAAATAGGGATTGTAGTAAAATTTTCTTTCTTAATAGTTTCTGCTAAAAAAATATACTTCTTATCATACATTTTATCATCTAAAAAAAAGCTCAACCAATACTCATTATTTAGAGCAAAAACATCTTCAATAATTGGTTCTATTTTAGCATATTCATTCGCTTCAACATTTCCAATTACATGACGAAGTACGGATGTTTTAGTTTCATTACCTTTCAAATCTGTAACATATCCTTTGGATGATATCAACACATTTTGTAAGGTTTCTTTACGCTGATTCACTAGGTATACATTCCAAATGTATTCACCCTCTTCATTTTTTTCTTTTACTACAGCAACAGCTACATTTTCTACTTTGAGCTGTTCAATATCTTTTTTCATCTTACTTAAAATTAAAACTTTCTATCGCTTTTTGAACAGTGTTATCATAATCATTCACAATAACATAATAACCAAAATCATTAAATAAATTTCGACTAATAGCTGCTTTCAAACCTCTTTTAATCAACTCTTTTGATGTAATTATTTGTTCCAAATCACGTTCCATCCCGCTCTGTTCAGCATACTTAATCAAGCTATTAAATATGTCGTTATTAACCTTAAATTTATTTTTAAAATTAACTGCACTTTTATACTTTCCCATTAAAATTTTTCTTTTGGAATCTGCAAAATTTAACGCAAATTCATGTAGAATTCCTCGGTATCTCAATTCATATAAATAAGGTGTCCCATCTGTAGTATCAATAGGAACAAAAACATCTGGCATAATACCACCTCCACCATAAACTAACTTCCCTTCGGGAGTGTAATATTTTAAAGAGTCTGGAAAATTTATACTATCTACTGATAACAATTCACCATTTTCATAACGATTATAACTTTCTGCATGATACTCTTCCAAACCACCTTCGTAAGATTTTTGAATACACCTCCCTGTTGGAGTATAATACCTTGCAACTGTTAACCTTAATGCAGAACCATCTGGCCACATCACCTGCTCTTGAACCAAACCTTTACCAAATGATCTTCTTCCTATAATAGTACCTCTATCATTATCTTGTACTGCTCCAGCTAATATTTCAGATGCTGATGCAGAGTTTTCATTTATGATAATAACAACCTCAATATCCTCTAACATACCATTTGCTGTAGCGTATATTTCTTCTCTGCTTCTACTTCTTCCATGCGTGTAAACAATCATTTTATTTTTAGATAAAATTTCATCGGCAATATCAGTAGCTGCAGATAAAACTCCACCGCCATTACCTCGCAAATCAATAATCAATTGATTCATCCCTTTCTTTTTTAACTTAACAGTAGCATTATAGAACTCTTGATAAGTAGTTTTAGAAAAACGGGTAATTCGTAAATACCCAATCTTATCTTTAATTAAATATGGCGCATCAACACTTGTTATTGGTATCTGATCTCTTGTTATTGTGTAATGGAATTTCTTTTTATATCCTGGCCTAACTATATCAACATCTACTTTAGTTCCTCTAGGACCCTTCAGTAATTTAATAATACTATCATTAGTAATCCCAACACCAGCTATTCGAACCTCCCCAACATTAATTATTCTGTCTCCTGCTTTAATTCCTAATTTTTCTGATGGTCCATTTGCAATAGGAGAAATAATCATTACAGTATCATCTTTTATCCTAAACTCAACCCCGATACCTTCAAAACTACCTTCAATTGGATCGTTCATCCCATCAAAATCTTGAGCAGGAATATAATATGAGTGTGGATCTAATTCAGAAAGCATAGATGATATAGAACTTTCCGTTAATTTTTTCTCATCAACAGTGTCTACATACATATCCTCAATAAAATTTAAAATTTCATTAAGCTTTGTAGCTGTATTAAATTTTTTGTTTTGAGGAAATAGTATGTTTTGATTATTTATATTTGATGGAGTTAACACCCCTCCTAAAATAATCCCAACAACAACGCTACCTAGAATAATTAAAGGAAGGAATATAAATATTATTGTTTTGTTTTTCTTCATCTAACTTTAAACCGTTTCAACCAAAGTCAATTCAACTCCAGATTGTTCCAAAAATTTCAAACCTGAGTCATCTTTGTAAGCATTTAAATAAACTACTCTTTTAATACCAGCCTGTAATATTAACTTACTACACTCTTTACATGGTGACAAAGTTATATATAATGTGGCCCCATCAGCATTATGATTTGATTTTGCAATCTTAGTTAAAGCATTGGCTTCAGCATGCAAAACATACCACCTTGTTTTTCCATCATCATCTTCACAACAATTATCATAGCCTGTAGGTGTACCATTATACCCGTCTGAAATAATCATTCTATCCTTTACTATCAATGCACCTACTTGTTTTCTTTCACAGTGAGATAATTTAGCCCATTCTAAAGCCATTTTCAAATAAGCAGTGTCGTATCTAAGTTGTTTTTCTTTATTGTATTCCATCAAATATTTAAAGTATCAAAAGTAGGAATTTGAAAAAGAATTAATTCCCTAAAAAATGTTAATGTTTTAATCAAATAAATTCCATGAAACTCCAAATTTTAATGATTTATTTAATTGAGGATATCCTGGAACCAAATAAGATTTGTTTAAACTACCACCAGCATTAATATGCTCATATTTTAAAAAAATCTGAGCTCTTTTTAAATGCATATTTAGAAAAACATCTATACTTGGATAATAACCTAACCTCTTATTATTTTGAACATAAAATTCAGACAAAGCAGGCATAAACGAATAACCATAATAATCAGTAGAATAAGAAAAGCCTACACCTAATTGGGTTTTTAAAGCCTTCTTAAATATATATTTTTGATAATAAACAATTTGTCTTCCTACTAATTCTGGTAATGGCATTATATTATTATTAGAAGTTATTTGATAAACAACTGCTGTTCTAAAATAAAAATTTAATAAGCTATATTTTTTTGATAAAGAAAGGCTTGTCATAGACAAATTATTTCCAAACTGACTTGCCATTGCTAATGTATCGTAATACAAAGCATTCTCAAGCACTTTGGTTTCTGCAGCAAAATTTATCTGTGGTTTTAGCCATTCAAAACCTAACTTTAATTTTAGCATAGATTGTTTCTGAAAATCATAATTTTTCCATTCAAAATGATTAGATGTATAATTTATATATTTCAAATCTGGTTCTGTCAAATAATAACCAGCAATTAAACTCAAGTTATACTTATCAACTTTCCGTTGCGCAGTAATTTCCGATAAGACATCATTAGCTCTATAACCATCAGTCCCATACTTAACAATAGCTTCTATTATATATGAACTAGATTTAAACCCTAACCTTGTTCCTACATAATTATTCACATAATTAGTATCTAAACCATAACTCTGAAAATAATTTATATAGTCATATTGATAAAATCCTTCTATTAAAAACTCTTTACTCTTAAACCCAACAAATCCAGTATTACTAATATTATTTGCATAAACAGAATCAACCGTGGTTAATGAATCTAATAAAATAGAATTATATATAATAGAGGTAGGTTCATTATCAAAAAAAACTTTAGATTTTGTATCATAGCTAATATTGTGTTTAATATAAAAAGTATTATTTCTTAATGAATCTGATTGTATTTTAAATAAATCTAATCGTTGATCTAAAGCATATTTATATCTCTTCAAATAAGAATTTGATGTTTCTAAATTAACATCATAATTCCTTTCATTATCAGACAACTTGTTTTCAAACTCTGACACATCAGCTAACCCCCCATTAAGTTCATAAAAATCACGATTAATTTCATTATTAAAAATAACTTCATAATTACCTTTTAAAGATTGATAAGATAACTCTCCTTTAAATAAGGTATTATTAGCTTCCTGATTTATATATGCCCCTGGTGAACTCACCTTTTTTAGAGCAAAATTTAATCTTAATTGAGTACCCAATTGTTGAATATGCTTGATAGAAAATATTTGTTCCTTCCTACTTGCATTTAAGTAAGAGATATTAGTAAAAGGTTTTACACCTTCTAGCTGATAGAATTTCAACTTTAAATCATCCTTTTCTTTTATTAAATTATTTTGATAGAGAAAATAGGTCGTTGGATAATAATAATGAGAGCCAAAAGGTCCAATATTATTAACAAGTACATTGTCAGAGTGTTTATAAAACAATCTATCAATAGTATAAGCATCAGAAACTAATAAAGAGTCATAAGAGTTATTAATTCTAATTAGTGTAGAATCGATTGTTTGCGAGATAACTTGTCCAAAATTAAAGAACAAAAACAAAAAAAGTGGTATATAAAATTTCGAACTATTCAAAGCAAAACTAAAGTAATAAAAAAGCCCCAATCTAAAAGAAAGGGGCTTAATTAAAATTGGCAACGACATACTCTCCCAGGTTTAACCCTAGTACCATCTGCGCTAATGGGCTTAACTTCTCTGTTCGGAATGGAAAGAGGTGATCCCCACTGCAATAGTCACCATAAATCATTAATATTATATGACATACATCGAAAGAAATTAAAAATAAAATTTATTGTATAGTTAGAAAGCTCTAGGGTAATTAGTATTGCTCAGCTTTGACATCACTGCCTTTACACTTGCAACCTATCAACGTCATCATCTTTAACGACCCTTAAGGGAAATCTCATCTTGAGGTTGGCTTCGTACTTATATGCTTTCAGTACTTATCCAATCCGAACGTAGCTACTCTGCAATGCAGCTGGCGCCACAACAGATACACCAGAGGTTCGT
>JARGOE010000050.1:7003-20704 GCA_029210015.1 Vicingaceae bacterium | reverse complement strand
CTACTAATCTTAGATTTATTAAACTTTGCTTTAACGTAACGCAAAGTAATTTTATGTTCTTTTTTACCTTCATCAGATGGTAAATCATACATGGCATCTAACATTATCGCCTCACAAATAGAACGCAACCCTCTTGCTCCTAATTTGTATTCCATTGCTTTTTCTACAATAAAATCAAACACGCCTTTATCAAAAGATATTTTAATATCGTCTAACTCAAACAACCTTACGTATTGTTTAATAATTGAGTTTTTAGGCTCTGTTAAAATTCTTCTAAGCGCGTCTTCATCTAAAGGGTTTAGATGCGTTAAAACTGGTAAACGACCAATTAATTCTGGTATTAAACCAAATGCTTTTACATCTTGAGGAGCCACATATTGTAACATGTTGTTTTCATCCAACTCTTCTTTGTCAGCAGATTTAAAACCTATTGCTTGTGTTTGTAAACGGTTAGCAATTTTACGGGTAATACCATCAAATGCTCCACCACAAATAAATAAGATGTTCTTAGTGTTTACTTGTACCATTTTAGCATCAGGATGCTTTCTTCCACCTTCTGGTGCAACATTAATGATAGAATCTTCTAACAACTTTAATAAGGCTTGTTGTGTTCCTTCTTTAATGTCTCTTGTTATAGATGGATTGTCTCCTTTACGAGAAATCTTATCTACTTCATCAATAAAAACGATACCTCTTTCGGTAGCTTCTACATTGTAATTAGAAGCTTGTAATAAACGCGTAATGATACTTTCTACATCTTCACCAACATAACCTGCTTCTGTAAAAACAGTTGCATCAGCAATACAAAAAGGTACGTGTAAAATTTTAGCAATGGTTCTTGCCAATAGGGTTTTACCTGTTCCTGTTTCGCCAACCATTAAAATATTCGATTTTTCAATCTCAACTTCTTCAGTTGCATCTTTTACTTGCAACAATCTTTTATAGTGATTGTAAACAGCTACCGACAATACTTTTTTAGCTTCTTCTTGCCCAATAATATACTCATCTAAATGAGCTTTAATTTCTTTGGGTTTCAACAATTGAATTTGGTCTTCTAAATCTTTGTTAGATTTATCAGAAACTTCTTCTTTAACAATGTTTTGTGCTTGAGAAATACAATGATTACAGATATGGCCAGTTACACCAGCTATCATTACATCTACTTCATTTTTCTTTCGTCCACAAAAGGAACATTTTACTTGTTGATCTTCCATGGTGCAAAGGTAAGAAAAAGGGATAATATGTGATATAAAAAAGAACCCGCAACTGGTGCGGGTTCTTTTTTATGCTGAAACTAAGTTTTTACTCTTAACGATGTTCTCTATAAAATTATCGAACAAGTATCTAGAATCGTGTGGTCCAGGTGATGCTTCTGGATGGTATTGAACAGAGAAAATTGCTCTATCATTCATCTTTAAACCAGCCAAAGTATCATCGTTTAAGTGCTTATGTGTTACCGTAATATTTGAGTTACTTTCTGCCGAAGCAGTATCCACAACAAAACCATGGTTTTGAGAAGTAATTTCTCCTTTACCGCTTTCTAAATTCATTACTGGATGATTACAACCTCTGTGTCCGTTAAACATTTTAGTTGTTTTTAAACCGTTTGCTAAAGCTAAAATTTGGTGTCCTAAACAGATTCCAAAAACAGGCAAGCCAGCTTCTGTAATTTGTTTTACTGTTTCTATTTGAGCATTCATCACAGATGGATCTCCAGGTCCGTTAGAAAGCATAATTCCATCAGGATTCCATGCTTTAATCTCTTCTATGGTAGCATCCATTGGAAATACTTTTAAGTAACATCCTCTTTCTGCTAAACATCTTAAAATGTTTTTCTTTACTCCTAAATCTAAAACTGCTACCTTATGCTCTGCAGATTCATCTCCAACAAAGTAAGCTTCTTTAGCGCATACTTTAGATGATAATTCTAACCCTTCCATTGAAGGAACTTTTGCCAATTGTTGTTTTAAATCTTCTTCATTAAAGTTCTCAGAAGAAATAATGCAATTCATTGCTCCCTTATCTCTAATATGGCGAACTAACATACGTGTATCTATATCAGAAATCGCTACAATTTTATGTTCTTCAAAATAATCTTGTAAAGATTTATCTGCTGCCTCTCTAGAAAACATATCAGAAAACTTTTTACAAACTAATCCTGATATTTTTACGCTATCAGATTCTATTTCATTTAAAGCAGTTCCATAATTACCAATATGTGAAGTAGTCATTGTAACTACTTGACCATAATAAGATGGGTCAGTAAAAATTTCTTGGTAACCAGTCATTCCAGTATTAAAACAAATCTCACCAGTTGTTGTACCAACTAGTCCAGCTGCTTTACCATACATTACAGTACCGTCTTCTAAAATTAAAATTGCTTTGTTTTCTGCTTCACTCATAATTATTAATATATAAAAAAAGGATAGAGTAAAATTACTCTATCCTTTCGTATTTTTCTAAAAAAGTTATCAAACGTTATTCTTCTTTTTTATCTTCTTTATCGTCTGCGTTCTTTTCTTCTTTCTCTTCAGTTTTTGCTTCAGGAGCTTCTTCTTTCTTCGCTTCAGCTTTTGGCTCTTCTGCCTTAGGCTCTTCCACTTTTTCAGCTACTTCTTCAACAACTTCTGCTTTTGTATCAGCTTCAGTAACCTCTACTGTTTCTTCAGCAACTGGTGCTGCTGTTTTAGTTTCAGTTTTCTTAGCTCCTCCACCTCTTCTCTTTCTAGAAGATTTCTTCTTAGTATCTTTCAACATGTTCTCGTTGTAATCTACTAATTCTATAAAACACATTTGAGCATTATCTCCAATTCTAAAACCTGTTTTTAAAACTCTAGTGTAACCTCCAGGTCTGTCTGCTACTTTCGTAGAAATCTCTCTGAACAATTCTGTTACAGCATGCTTGTTTTTTAAATAACTAAATACAACTCTTCTGTTGTGAGTAGTATCAGTTTTAGACTTCGTAATTAAAGGCTCAATGTATTTTTGCAATGCTTTACCTTTAGCTACAGTAGTACTTACTCTTTTATGTTCTATAAGAGAACAAGCCATATTAGCTAACATAGCTTTTCTATGTGGAGCTTTTCTGCTTAAGTGATTAAATTTCTTTCCGTGTCTCATTTTGTTCTTTTTTCAACTAGGCCTGCTATAGTACCTAGCTGTTGTTTATAATAAACTTTACCTTAATAGTTATACCCTCACAAGGATTTTGGGTTATAATTAACGGTTTTCATAAAAATGAAAACCGTTAAATTAAATTTACTCTTTATCTAGTTTGTAAGCGGCTACATTCATTCCGAATGTTAACCCCTTATTCTCTACTAACTCATCTAACTCAGTTAACGATTTCTTACCAAAGTTTCTGAACTTCAATAAATCGTTTTTGTTAAATTGAACTAAATCACCTAAAGTATCAACGTCAGCAGCTTTTAAGCAGTTTAATGCTCTAACCGATAAGTCCATATCAATTAATTTAGTTTTTAACAACTGTCTCATGTGTAATGAATCCTCATCAAAATCTTCAACAGCTGATTTCTCCTCTGTATCTAAAGTAATTCTCTCATCAGAGAATAACATGAAATGGTGAATTAATATTTTTGCAGCTTCAGTTAATGCATCTTTTGGATGAATTGACCCATCTGAAGTAATTTCGAATACTAATTTTTCGTAATCCGTTTTTTGACCAACTCTATAGTTTTCAATGTTGTATTTAACATTTTTAATTGGTGTATGAATCGAATCAATTGGAATAACTCCAATGTTAGCATCTTTGCTTTTGTTTTCTTCTGAAGGAACGTATCCTCTACCTTTACCAATAGTTAATTCTAACTGTAATTTTACAGAAGTTTCCATGTTACAAATAACATGATCAATATTCAATACTTGAAAAGCAGAAGTAAATTTACCGATGTCTCCAGCAGTTAATTTATCTTGACCACCAATAGTAACTAATAAAGTTTCTGAGTTAGTATCTTCTATTTGTTGTTTAAATCTTACTTGTTTAAGATTTAATATTATTTGGGTAACATCTTCAACCACTCCTTTAATTGTAGAAAACTCATGATCTACTCCTTCAATTTTCACTGAAG
The DNA here is from genome assembly GCA_029210015.1 of Vicingaceae bacterium. Lineage (GTDB taxonomy): Bacteria > Bacteroidota > Bacteroidia > Flavobacteriales_E > Vicingaceae. The sequence goes on along the minus strand of JARGOE010000050.1, from coordinate 16,616 downwards.
TAACAGCAAATCCCTCTAAAGAATTTAATAAAACTCTTCTTAAAGCATTTCCTACTGTAATACCGTATCCAGGTTCAAGTGGACGAAACTCAAAAGTACCGAAGTAGTCATCAGAGTTAATCATAATTACTTTATCCGGTTTTTGAAAATCTAATATTGCCATAATTTAATCTTTTTAAAAAATTATTATTTAGAGTAAAGCTCTACTATTAATTGTTCTTTAATGTTTTCTGGAATTTGAGTTCTTTCTGGAACATTAATCATTCTTCCAGTCATTTGTGAACCATTCCACTCTAACCAATCAAATGTTAATGGGTTAGCAGCTAAAGATGAAGTAATTGCTTCTAATGATTTTGATTTTTCTCTTACACCTATTACGTCAGTATCTAATACTTGGTAAGAAGGTATGTTAACGATTTTACCGTTAACAGTAATATGTCTGTGTCCAACTAATTGTCTTGCACCACTTCTTGATGGAGAAATTCCTAAACGGTAAACAATATTATCTAAACGTGTTTCACACATTTGTAATAATACCTCACCAGTAATTCCTTTTTTACGAGACGCTGTTTTAAACAAGTTAGAGAATTGCTTTTCTAAAATACCATAAGTGTATTTAGCTTTTTGCTTCTCAGCTAATTGAATAGCGTATTCTGACTGTTTACCTCTTCTTTTGTTTGGTCCGTGTTGTCCTGGACCATAATTTTTCTTGTCAAGAGCTTTATCAGGGCCGAATATTGGCTCTCTGAATTTTCTTGCAATTTTACTTTTGGGACCTGTGTACCTTGCCATTTTTTTTAAATTTTATGAAAGAGAAATTATGAATTAAGGTCACTATCCTTCGATAATTATCCTTCTCTTTCTTGGTTTATATTATACTCTTCTTCTTTTTGGAGGACGACAACCATTATGTGGTAATGGTGTTACATCAACTATTTCTGTTACAGTAATTCCTGCATTGTGTAAAGATCTCATTGCTGATTCTCTACCGTTTCCAGGTCCTTTAACAAAAACTTTTACTTTTCTTAATCCGTTCTCGTAAGCTTCTTTAGCACAATCTTCTGCTGCCATTTGAGCTGCATAAGGAGTATTCTTTTTAGAACCCTTAAAACCCATTTTACCTGCTGAAGACCAAGAGATTACTTGTCCAGTATTATTAGTTAAACTAATAATAATATTGTTAAAAGAAGCGTGAATGTGAGCTTGTCCATAAGCTTCAACTTTTACTTTCTTCTTCTTTTTTACGTTCGATTTTGCCATTTTATAAGCCTTTATTTATTATTTAGTTGCTTTTTTCTTGTTAGCAACAGTCTTTTTTCTTCCTTTTCTAGTTCTAGAATTATTCTTAGTTCGTTGACCTCTTAAAGGTAAACCAGCTCTATGTCTAATTCCTCTGTAACAACCTACATCCATTAAACGTTTAATGTTTAATTGAACTTCAGATCTTAAAGCACCTTCAATTTTATAACTATCAGTTATAATCTTTCTGATTTTTGCTAAATCGTCATCGTCCCAATCCTGAACTTTTTTGTCTTCAGAAATTCCAGCTTCACTTAAAATGTTTTTAGCCGTTGATCTTCCTATACCGAAAATATAAGTTAATCCAATAACTCCTCTTTTTTGTTTCGGTAAATCTATACCTGCAATTCTTGCCATAATAAATCTATATAATAAAGACTATCCTTGTCTTTGTTTAAACTTAGGGTTCTTTTTGTTAATCACGTACAAACGACCTTTTCTTCTTACGATCTTGCAATCTGCACTTCTCTTTTTTACTGATGCTCTTACTTTCATCTCTATTAAATTTTTTCCGTTAGGAATTATTTATATCTAAATGTTATTCTTCCTTTTGTTAAATCATAAGGAGACATTTCTAATTTCACCTTATCTCCAGGTAAAATTCTAATATAGTGCATTCTCATTTTCCCAGAAATATGTGCTGTTAATATATGCCCATTTTCTAGTTCAACTCTGAACATAGCATTACTTAATGCTTCTATAATTGTTCCGTCTTGCTCTATCGATGCCTGTTTTGCCATCCTATAATTTAATTTTTATTCTTTAATACTTCTTCAACATATTCATGTGTTGATAAAACTTCTGCTTTTCCTTTCTTAATTGCTACGTCATGCTCAAAATGTGCTGATGGTAAACCATCAGTTGTAATTATAGTTGAGCCATCATCGTGTTGTCTTACATTTCTTTTTCCCATGTTTATCATAGGTTCAATTGCAATCACCATCCCTTCTTTTAATTGTACACCTTGTCCTCTTTTACCATAATTTGGTACCTGAGGTTCTTCGTGTAAATCTCTTCCTAATCCATGTCCAACTAATTCTCTTACAACTCCGTAGCCATTTTCTTCAGCATGTTGTTGAATTGCATAACCTATGTCACCAACTCTATTTCCATGAACAGCTTGCTCGATTCCCCTTCTCAAACATTCTTGGGTTACCTCTAACAATTTTTTAATTTCTGGTTTCACTTCTCCTACCTGAAAGGTATAAGCAGCATCACCATAAAAGTCGTTCATTAAAACTCCACAGTCAACTGAAATAATATCACCATTTACTAATGGCTTATTATTTGGTATTCCATGAACAACAGCTTCATTAGTAGAAGTACACAAAGTATTCGGAAAATCATACAATCCTTTAAATCCAGGAATTGCTCCGTTATCTCTTATGTACTCTTCTGCTAGTTTATCTAACTCTAAGGATGTTACTCCTGGTTTGATAATCTTAGCTACTTCAGCTAAAGTTTTTCCAACAAGCAAAGAACTTAATCTCATTAACTCAACTTCCTCATCCGTCTTGTAAATAATCTTACCCATCTCTACACCCAAATATTATCCAGCCATTCCGATACCAGCATTAGATCTTCCTTTGATCCTTCCTGATTTCATTAACCCATCATAATGACGCATTAATAAATGACTTTCTATTTGTTGTAACGTATCTAAAATTACTCCTACCATAATCAATAATGATGTACCACCGTAGAAGTAAGAAAATGCTTGATTAACACCTGCCATTGCAGCAAATGCTGGAAGAATTGCTACCAATCCTAGAAATATAGAACCTGGTAAAGTAATTCTTGATAAAACATTATCTATAAATTCAGCAGTTCTCTTTCCTGGTTTAATACCTGGAACAAACCCACCGTTTCTTTTCATTTCATCTGCCATCTGATTAGGATTTACAGTTACCGCTGTATAGAAGTAAGTAAATGCAACAATCATTAAGAAGAATGTAAAGTTATATCCAAATCCATTAGGATTACTAAACACAGATAATATCCAGTTTGAAGCAGCTCCTCCTTCACCAAAGCTTGCAACTGTCATAGGCACAAACATAATTGCTTGAGCAAAAATGATTGGCATTACACCAGCAGCATTTACTTTTAAAGGAATATATTGACGAACTCCGCCATATTGTTTATTACCTACAATTCTTTTAGCATATTGAACTGGTATCCTTCGTGTACCTTGAACCAATAATATTGACACAATAGTAACTAATAATAAGAAAGCTATTTCAATTAACATTGCAATTGGTCCACCAACTCCACCAACACTAAATCTTGAACTAAATTCAAAAACAAATGCTGAAGGTAATCCGGCAATAATACCAATCATAATTAATAATGATATACCATTTCCAATTCCTTTTTCAGTAATTCTTTCTCCAATCCACATTACAAAGATAGTTCCTGTTGTTAATAACAACACTGTAGAGAACCACCATAGTGGGCCTGGATCTACCACAACACCTGGATTGTTTGTTATTTGAGAAGCAATATATCCTGGAGCTTGAAAACCAGTAATTACAATAGTTAATACTCTTGTAATTTGATTGATTTTTCTTCTACCACTTTCACCTTCTTTTTGTAAACGTTGGAAATACGGGATTGCCATACCTAACAACTGAATTACAATAGATGCCGAAATATAAGGCATAATACCCAATGCAAAGATAGATGCTCTTGAAAATGCACCACCTGCAAAAATATTAATTAAGTCTAACAATCCTCCTCCAGCTTTGTTTGCATTAACTGCTTCTAAAGCAGCTGAATCAATACCTGGTAAGACAACATACGAACCTAATCTATATACTAATAACAAACTTAGAGTAGTAAGGATTCGAGCTCTCAAATCTTCAATACTCCAAATGTTTTTTATGGTTTGAAAAAGTTTCTTCATTGTTTAATTAGTCTTCTTTAGAATCTGCATCGTCAGCTTTTTTTTCTTTAGCTGGTTTTGCTTCTTCTTTTTTTGTTTCAGTTTTAGGAGTTGCTTTTGCTTTAGGTTTTACTTCTTCTTTAACTTCAGCACCTATAACAATTGCTTTACCTCCAACTTTTTCTATTGCAGCTATTGCTGATTTAGAAAATGCATCAACTGTAACATTTAATTTCGCAGTTAATTCTCCTCTACCTAATACCTTAACTAAATCTTTTTTAGAAACTAATCCATTAGCTACTAAAGTTTCTTTAGTAATTTCTTTTACTTTTTTAGTATCCACTAACATTTGTAAAGAATCAAGGTTAACACCTTTATACTCTACTCTATTTGGGTTAGTAAATCCAAACTTAGGAACTCGTCTTTGTAAAGGCATTTGACCACCTTCAAAACCGATTTTACGTGAGTAACCTGATCTAGATTTAGCACCTTTATGCCCTCTAGTAGAAGTTCCACCTCTACCTGATCCTTGACCACGTCCTACTCGCTTACGCTGTTTTGTTGAACCTTCCGCAGGTTGTAATTTTGATAAGTCCATTTCTTAATTTTTATCTTTGTTATTTAACTTCTTCTACTTCTAGTAAATGATTTACTTTAGCAATCATTCCCATAATTTGAGGAGTTGCATCGTGCTCAACAACTTGGTGCATCTTACGAATACCTAAAGCTGTTAAAGTCTTTTTTTGACGAGCAGGCTTATTAATCTGACTCTTTATTTGTTTTATTTTAACTTTTCCCATCGTTATTTGGTTTCTTATCCGTTAAAAACTGTATCTAATTCAACACCTCTTTGTTCAGCAACTGTATATGCATCTCTTAATTGAGCTAAAGCATCTAAAGTAGCTTTAACCACATTATGAGGGTTTGATGATCCTTTTGATTTTGCTAATACATCTGTAATACCAACACTTTCAAAAACTGCACGCATCGCACCACCAGCAATTACACCGGTACCATGAGCAGCAGGTCTAATAAAAACTCTAGCTCCACCAAATTTACCGTTTTGTTCGTGAGGAATAGTTCCGTTTAAAACAGGAACTTTTATGCAGTTTTTCTTAGCTACATCAATTCCTTTAGCGATAGCTTCTGTTACTTCATTAGCTTTCCCTAAACCGTGTCCAACCACACCTTTCTCATCACCAACAACAACTATTGCTGAAAAACTGAAGTTTCTACCACCTTTAGTAACTTTTGTTACTCTGTTGATAGCTACTAACTTGTCTTTTAATTCAGCTTCAGTAGCTCTTACTCTTTTTGCGTTTGTATTTGCCATACCTTTTAATATTAAAATTTAAGCCCTCCTTCACGAGCAGCTTCTGCTAATGCTTTTACTCTACCATGGTATAAATAACCATTTCTATCGAAAGCAATGTTTTCGATTCCTGCTTTAGTTGCTTTTTCAGCAATAGCTTTACCTACTGCAGCTGCAACTTCGCTTTTAGAGCCTTTAGCTTTAACATCTTTACTTACTGATGATGCAGCAACTAATGTTGTTCCTGTTTCATCATTTATAATTTGAGCATAAATCTCTTTGTTACTTCTAAAAACTGACAATCTTGGTTGCGCAGTTGTTCCAGTAACAACTTTTTTGATTCTTCTCTTAATTCTAGACCTTCTGTCTTTCTTACTTAATGCCATAATACTATATCTTATTATGATTTAATTATTTAGCAGCTGATTTTCCAGCTTTTCTTCTAATATGTTCACCAACAAACCTGATACCTTTACCTTTATATGGCTCTGGTTTTCTTAATGATCTAAGCTTTGCAGCAACGTGACCAATTAATTGTTTGTCGTGCGATTCTAATGTTACAATAGGATTCTTACCTCTTTCAGATTCAGTAGATACTTTTACTTCCGCAGGAATCTCAAAAACAATGTTATGAGAAAATCCTAATGAAAGCTCTAGTTTCTGACCTTGATTTGAAGCTCTGTAACCAACACCAACTAATTCTTGTTTGATAGTATAACCTTTTGCTACACCTTCAACCATATTATTAATTAATGCTCTATATAAACCATGCTTCGCTTTATGGTCTTTTTGTTCTGTGCTTCTTTTTACATTTACAGTGTTTTCTGCGATTTCAACTGTAAGAGCACTATCAACAACTTGTGTTAATTCTCCTTTAGGGCCTTTAACTGTTACCAAATTTTTATCTGACACATTTACTTCAACTCCTGCAGGAATATCTATTGGTGCATTTCCAACTCTTGACATAACTTTATCTTTTTAATATACGTAACACAATACCTCTCCACCTACGTTTTCATTTCTGGCTTCTTTGTCAGTCATTACTCCCTTAGATGTGGATACGATAGCGATACCTAATCCGTTAATTACTCTTGGCATTTCTGCCGATCCAGAATATTTTCTTAATCCTGGTTTACTAGCTCTAGTCAATTTTGTAATTGCAGGAACTTTAGATTGAGGATGATACTTTAAGGCAATTTTAATGTTACCTTGTGTATTATCATCTTCAAACTTGTAGTTTAAGATATACCCTTTGTCAAACAAAATTTTTGTCATCTCCTTCTTCATATTAGAAGCTGGGATATCAACCACTCTGTGCTTTGCAGCTACAGCGTTTCTTAGTCTAGTTAAATAATCTGCTATTGGATCTGTCATTTTTAATCCTTTTTTAAATAATATTTTTTACCAACTTGCTTTAGTAATTCCAGGAATTAATCCAGCTGAAGCCATTTCTCTAAATGTAACACGAGAAATACCAAATTGTCTCATGTACCCTCTTGGTCTTCCTGTTAATTTACATCTATTGTGTAATCTAACTTTTGAAGAATTTTTAGGTAATTTTTGTAACGCATCCCAATCACCTGCTTCTTTTAATGCAGCTCTTTTTTCTGCATATTGAGCAACCATTCTTTCTCTTTTGCGCTCTCTCGCTTTCATTGATTCTTTAGCCATGTTGTTTATTTTTTCTTAAATGGTAAACCAAATTCTGTTAATAATGCCATTCCTTCTTCATTAGTGTTTGCAGATGTTACAATTGTAATATCCATTCCACTAACATTCTTGATTTTATCTATATCAATTTCCGGAAAAATAATTTGTTCTTTAATCCCTAAAGTATAGTTCCCACTTCCGTCAAATCCTTTTCTTTCTATACCTCTAAAATCTCTAGTTCTTGGTAAAGCAACAGCAACTAATCTATCTAAAAATTCATACATTTTGTCTCCACGCAAAGTAACTCTTGCTCCAATTGGCATTCCTTTTCTTAATTTAAAGTTCGAAATATCCTTTTTAGAATAAGTAGTGTTAGCTTTTTGTCCAGAAATGGTAGTCATTTCATCAACAGCAGCCTCAACTAATCTCTTATCAGAAACTGCATCACCAACACCTTGGTTTAAACAAATTTTTTGAATTTTTGGCACTTGCATTACTGAAGTGTATCCAAATTTTTCTTTTAAAGCTGGAGCTATCTCCTCTTTATATTGTGTTTTTAATCTAGGTATATAACTCATGATATAACCTCCCCTGATTTTTTAGCGTAACGAACTTTTTTTCCAGCTTCATCCATTTTTCTTCCTACTCTAGTTGGTTCGCCTGATTTAGGGTCAACAACCATTAAGTTAGAAATATGTATTGGAGCTTCTTCCTTAACAATTCCTCCATTAGGATTAGCAGCGTTAGGTTTTGTATGTTTTGATATTTTTTTAATATCACTACCTTCTACGATTGCTCTGCTAGTTTCAGGATATACTTTTATTACCTCGCCTTGAGCTCCTTTTGATTCTCCTGCGATTACCTTTACAGTATCTCCTTTCTTTATGTGTAATTTAGCCATAACTAAAATTTATTCTCTTGTTTAAAGTACTTCTGGAGCTAATGATACAATTTTCATAAACTCTTTTTCACGCAATTCTCTTGCAACAGGACCAAAGATACGAGTACCTCTCATTTCTCCTGCTTCATTTAATATAACTGCTGCGTTATCATCAAATCTGATATAAGAACCATCTGGTCTTCTAATCTCTTTTCTTGTTCTAACAACAACAGCTTTATGAACTGCTCCTTTTTTCACGTTACCACTAGGCATTGCGTGTTTTACAGAAACAACAATAGTATCACCAATTGAAGCGTATCTTTTTTTAGATCCACCTAATACTTTTATACAAAGTACTTCTTTGGCACCACTGTTATCTGCAACTTTTAATCTTGATTCTTGCTGTATCATAATTACTTAGCTCTTTCAATAATTTCAACTAGTCTCCAACATTTATTCTTGCTCATAGGTTTTGTTTCCATGATTTTAACTTTGTCACCAATGTTACAATCATTTTTGTCATCATGAGCCATAAATTTAGTTGATGATTTCACGAATTTCCCGTAAATAGGGTGTTTTTCTTTACTCTCAACAGTAACAACAACAGACTTATCCATTTTGTTGCTAACTACTAAACCTACTCTTTCTTTTCTTAAATTTCTATTTTCCATTTCAAGTATCTTTATTTAGCTTGAACCGCTCTTTTTCTTAATTCAGTATTAAGTCTGGCAACAGTTCTTCTTACTTGTTTAATTTGCATTGGATTTTCTATAGGAGAAACTGAATGACTCAACTTCATCTTAGATAATGTATCCTTTTGCTCTTGCAACTTTTCAGTTAAATCATCAACCGAAAGGTCTTTTATATCAACTTGTTTCATAATCCTAATTATTTTCCTTCGTAGTCTCTTCTAACTACAAATTTTGTTTTTACAGGTAATTTCTGAGCAGCTAACCTTAATGCTTCTTTAGCAGTTTCTAATGGAACACCATCACACTCGAAAATTATTTTACCTGGCTTTACAATAGCAACCCATAATTCAGGAGCACCTTTACCTTTACCCATTCTTACCTCTGCAGGTTTTTTGGTAACTGGCTTGTCTGGAAATACTCTAATCCAAACTTGTCCTTCCCTTTTCATATATCTTGTTACTGCAATCCTTGCTGCCTCTATCTGTCTTGCTGTCATCCAAGTCTCTTCTAGAGATTTAATAGCAAACGATCCAAATGCAATTTGAGAACCTCTCTGAGCGTTTCCTTTCATACGCCCTTTTTGCATTTTTCTAAACTTCGTTCTTTTTGGTTGTAACATTGTTCTTTAGTTTAATCGTCTAATAATCTAATTACTTTCTTTTGTTGTTGTTTCCGCCTCTTCTTCTATTTCCTCCAGCACCTTGCTTTCCACCTTTTCCTTTAGCTTGTCCAACATTTGGAGATAAATCTCTTTTCCCGTAAACCTCTCCTTTACATATCCATACTTTCACTCCAATTCTTCCGTAAGTTGTATGTGCTTCAGTTAAAGCATAATCAATATCAGCTCTAAATGTATGTAATGGTATTCTTCCTTCTTTATATCCTTCAGTTCTTGCCAT
>JARGOE010000050.1:0-6903 GCA_029210015.1 Vicingaceae bacterium | reverse complement strand
GGTCTTGAACTGTTAATAGTAACTGTAATAAGCTTTAATGTTCTTTCTATAATAATTTTAGAAACACTGGCTTTGTGTAAACGAGCCATTAAATATTTTCTAATTTTATAGTCTTCAACTATTTTTCCAGAGTAGTCTTTACCACCGAACCAGTTTGAATCCCATCCTTTAATGATTCCTAATCTGTTTGATATTGGATTTACTTTTTGTCCCATTATGCTTCTACTTTTTTACTGTCAACTATTAACGTAACATGGTTAGATCTTTTTCTAACTCTGTGTGCACGACCTTGAGGAGCTGGTTGAATTCTTTTCAACATTCTTGCACTGTCCACTTTAATTTCTTTAACAACTAAGTTATTATCTTCAGGTCTTTCACCTTCGTTTTTTGCTTCCCAATTTGCAATAGCAGATCTAAGTAATTTCTCTAATCTTCTAGCAGCATCTTGAGGGCTGAACTGTAATATACTTAACGCCTTAAAAACTTCTTCTCCTCTAATCATATCAGAAACTTTTCTCATTTTTCTTGGAGAAGTTGGGCAATTATTAAGTTTAGCAAAGCTGATTGCTTTCTTTGCCTCCTTATTTTGCTCAGCTCTATTTCTTTTTCTAGCACCCATGGTTAACTATTTTATCTTTTACCTTTATTTTTTTTATCCGCTCCGTGACCTCTGTAAGTTCTAGTTGGAGCAAATTCTCCTAACTTATGACCTACCATATTTTCAGTTACGTAAACTGGTATAAATTTATTTCCGTTGTGAACAGCAATTGTTAACCCAACAAAATCAGGTGTAATCATTGATGCTCTTGACCAAGTTTTAATTACTGCTTTCTTTCCAGACTGTTGAGTATCATCAACTCTAGATTGAAGCTTGTAATGTACAAATGGTGGTTTTTTTAATGAACGACTCATATCTTATTTCTTTCTTCCTTCAATTATGTATTTACTTGAACTTTTCTTTTTAGCTCTAGTTTTGTATCCTTTAGCTGGTATACCGTTTCTAGATCTTGGGTGACCTCCAGAATTCTTACCTTCACCACCACCCATTGGATGATCAACAGGATTCATAACCACACCTCTAACTCTAGGTCTTCTTCCTAACCATCTAGTTCTACCAGCCTTACCTGAACGTTCTAACATATGTTCTGAATTAGAAACTGTTCCTATAGTAGCTTTACATGTAGCTAATATTAATCTAGTTTCACCTGAAGGTAATTTAACAACAACAAACTTTCCGTCTTTTGCAGTTAACTGAGCATAAGCACCAGCACTACGAGCCATTTTTGCTCCTTGTTTTGGTCTTAACTCTATATTATGAATTACTGTACCTAATGGAATATCACTTAAAAACAAAGCATTTCCTACTTCTGGTTCAGCATCTTTTCCTGAAATAACTTCTTGTCCTACTTGAAGTCCATTTGGAGCAATAATATAACGCTTTTCTCCATCTTTATAAAAGATTAAAGCGATTCTTGCTGTTCTTCCTGGATCGTATTGTATAGAATTTACAATACCTGGAATCCCATCTTTATCTCTTTTAAAATCAACATCACGGTTTTTTTGTTTATGACCACCACCAATGTAGCGCATTGTCATTTTACCTGTGTTGTTTCTACCACCTGACTTGCTTCTACCTTTAATTAAGCTCTTTTCAGGCTTAGCTTCAGTTACCGCGTTAAAATCACTAACAATCTTATGTCTTTGCCCAGGTGTAGTGGGCTTCAATTTTCTTACTGCCATTTTTGTTTATCTCTTAAGAGGGTTGGAGCCCCCGTATAGTTAATATTCTAGAAATTATTAAATGTTACTGTAGAAGTCTATTACATCTCCTTCTGCAACAGTAATAATTGCTTTTTTATATCTATTTGTTCTTCCTTTAATTAATCCAGCTTTAGTAAATTTAGATTTAGATTTACCTGCATAATTCATAGTATTTACTGACTCAACAGAAACACCATAAGCATCTTCAACTGCCTTCTTAATTTGTATTTTATTTGCTGTGTGATTAACTAAAAACCCATAGCGGTTAAGCTTTTCGGTTTGGTCAGTCATTTTTTCAGACACAACAGGTTTTACAATTACTCCCATCTCTTAGTTACTTTAAAATATTTTCAATTTTCTCAATTGATCCTTCAGCTAAAATAACACTTGACGCATTCATTAAATCGTAAGTATTTATTTCCGAAGCAGTTACTATTTTTGCTCCCTTCAAATTTCGGGACGACAAATATACATTTTTATTTGACTCTGCAAGCACCAATAAAGACTTTTTATTTAAAGCATCTAAACTAGCTAACACTTCTGTGTATTTTTTTGTTTGCGGAGCATCAAAAGAAAAATCTTCTAACACAGTGATAGCACCTTCTTTAGCTTTATATGATAAAGCAGATTTTCGCGCTAATTGCTTTTGTTTAGTGTTTAATTTAAAACCATAATTTCTTGGTCTTGGACCGAAGACACGACCTCCACCTTTAAACAATGGGTTTTTAATATCACCAGCTCTAGCAGTACCTGTACCTTTTTGCTTTTTAATTTTTCTAGTGCTTCCTTTTACTTCACCTCTTTCTTTCGCCTTGTGAGTACCTTGTCTTTGATTTGCTAAATATTGTTTTACATCTAAATAAATAGCATGATCATTTGGCTCTATTTCGTAGATAGCTTTATCCAAAGAAACTTTCTTCTTTGTATCTTTTCCACTAATATTTTTTACAACTAATTCCATATTCTATATCCTCCTCAGTTATTTTTCAATTAATACAAAAGAACCTTTAGCTCCAGGAACAGATCCTGATACTACGATTAAATTCTTATCTGAATAAATTTTAACAACTTTAAGGTTTTGTTGTTTTACTCTATCACCACCCATTCTTCCGGCCATTTTCATTCCCTTCATTACTTTTGAAGGTGTAGAACCTGCCCCTAAAGAACCTGGTGCTCTTAATCTGTTATGCTGACCGTGAGTAGCATCTCCAACACCACGAAACCCATGACGTTTAACTACCCCTTGAAAACCTTTACCTTTTGAAGTTCCAATTACATCAATCCAATCACCCTCTTCGAATAATTCAACTGTAACTACATCTCCTAAATTTTTGTCGTCTTCAAAATCTTGAAATTCAACTAATTTTCTTTTAGAAGAAGTTTTAGCTTTCTTAAAGTGTCCTTGCATTGCTTTTGGAGTATTCTTATCAGACTTATCTCCAAATGCTAATTGAACAGCATTATAGCCATCGGTATCTTCCTTTTTGACCTGCGTTACTACGCAAGGACCAGCTTCTATCACTGTGCATGGTATATTTTTACCCTCGGCACTGTAGACACTAGTCATACCTATTTTTTTCCCAATCAATCCTGGCATTTTACTTAATTTTTATTTATTATACTTTAATTTCTACATCTACACCACTTGGCAACTCAAGCTTCATTAAAGCATCTACAGTCTTCGATGAAGAACCATAAATATCAATTAGCCTTTTGTAAGCGCATAATTGAAATTGCTCTCTTGCTTTTTTGTTTACGTGTGGTGATCTTAATACTGTAAAGATTCTTTTGTGAGTTGGCAATGGTATTGGACCACTTACTACTGCACCCGTTCCTTTTACAGTTTTTACAATTTTTTCAGCTGATCTATCAACTAAGTTAAAATCGTAAGACTTCAGTTTTATTCTAATTTTTTGGCTCATTCTTTCTATATATTAAGCTTCTACTTTTCCGTTTGCTTTTGCAATTACTTCTTCAGCGATATTTTTAGGACATGCATCAAAATGTGAAAATTCCATTGTTGATGTTGCTCTACCTGATGACATTGTTCTTAAATCAGTTACATATCCGAACATCTCTGATAATGGAACTTTAGCTTTAACAACTTTAGAACCAGCCCTATCATCCATACCTTCAACCTGACCTCTTCTTCTATTTAAATCCCCAACGATATCACCCATACTCTCTTCTGGAGTTAACACCTCTAACTTCATGATAGGCTCCAACAACACAGGTCCTGCCATTTTCATTGCAGCTTTGTATGCCATTTTCGCAGCAATCTCAAAAGATAATTGATCTGAATCAACTGCGTGGAAAGAACCATCTTTTAAGGTAACCTTTAAACTATCAACAGTATAACCAGCTAAAACACCAGCACCCATTGCTTCTTTAAATCCTTTCTCTACAGATGGAACAAATTCTCTAGGAATATTACCACCTTTAATTTCGTTCACAAATTCTAACCCTTCTTTCTCTTTATCTTCAACCGGCTCTATTGTTACAACGATATCAGCAAACTTACCTCTACCTCCAGATTGTTTTTTATAAACCTCTCTGTGGTCAACAGGTTGAGTAATTGCCTCTTTATAAGAAACCTGTGGTGCACCTTGATTACATTCTACCTTGAATTCTCTTTTTAATCTATCTAAGATAATATCTAAGTGAAGTTCACCCATACCACTTAGTACAGTTTGACCAGATTCTTCGTCAGTATGAATTGTTAATGTTGGATCCTCTTCAGACAATTTACCTAAAGCAACTCCTAATTTATCAACATCCGCCTGAGTTTTTGGTTCAATTGCAATACCAATAACTGGATCTGGAAAATCCATTGACTCTAATACTATAGGTGCCTTTTCGTCACATAACGTATCACCAGTTCTAATATCTTTAAATCCAACCAATGCTGCAATATCTCCACAACCTAATCCATCAATTTGATTTTGCTTATTAGCATGCATTTGGAAAATTCTTGAAATTCTTTCTTTATTTCCAGTACGAGTGTTTAACACATAAGAACCCGCTGGTAAACTTCCAGAGTATGCTCTAGTAAAACATAAACGCCCCACAAATGGATCTGTTGCAATTTTAAATGCTAAAGCTGCAAATGGCTCATCAAAAGATGGTTTTCTAGATTCTGGCTCATCCGTTTTAGGATTAACACCCTCAATAGCCTCAGTATCAAGCGGAGAAGGTAAAATTTCCATTACCATATCTAACATTGCTTGAACACCTTTATTTTTAAATGCAGAACCACACATCATTGGCACAACTTTACCAGCAATAGTAGCTTCTCTTAATGCATCTAAAATCTCTCTCTCAGTTAATGATTCTGAATCTTCAAAATACTTTTCCATTAAAGTATCATCAAATTCAGCTACAGCTTCTAACAATTCTTCTCTTAATTGTTTCGCTTCATCTAAAATATCAGCAGGAATTTCTATCTCTTGAAAAGTCATTCCCTGATCTTCTTCATTCCATGTGATTCCTCTAAAGTTGATTAAATCAACAACTCCTTTAAAATCATCTTCAGCACCAATATTCATTTGTAAAGGCAAAGCGTGAGATCCTAACATTGCTTTTACCTGCTTACATACGTTTAAGAAATCAGCTCCTTGTCTATCCATTTTGTTAACGAAACCAATTCTTGGAACGTTATAATTGTTTGCTAATCTCCAGTTAGTTTCTGATTGAGGTTCAACACCATCAACAGCGCTAAATAAGAAAACCAAGCCATCTAACACTCTTAAAGAACGATTTACTTCTACAGTAAAATCAACGTGACCTGGAGTATCAATAATATTCACATGATAATCTTGCCCACGGTAAGGCCATGTTAATGTAGTAGCAGCAGAAGTAATAGTAATTCCTCTTTCCTGCTCTTGCTCCATCCAATCCATTGTAGCAGCACCATCATGCACTTCTCCAATCTTATGACTTACACCACCGTAATACAAAATACGCTCTGTAGTTGTAGTTTTACCAGCATCAATATGCGCAGCAATACCAATATTTCTTGTAAATTTTAAATCTCTTTTTGCCATTTCTGTAAATACTTAGTGATTAAAATCTAAAATGAGAGAATGCTTTATTTGCATCCGCCATTCTGTGAGTATCTTCTTTCTTTTTATATGCAGCTCCTTCTTCTTTATAACCAGCAACTATTTCACCAGCTAATTTTTGAGCCATAGTTTTTTCATTTCTCTTTCTAGAAAATCCAATTAACCACTTCATTCCCATAGAAACCTTTCTATCATCTCTAATTGGTTGTGGGATTTGAAAAGTCGCCCCACCAATTCTTCTACTTCTAACCTCTACACCTGGAGTAACATTGGTTAGTGCTTTTTTCCAAACATCTAAACAATCTTCTTCTTCAACTTTTTCATTAACAATTTCTAGTGCGTCATAAAATATCTTAAATGCAACGCTCTTCTTACCATCCAACATTAAGTTATTTACAAATCTTGTAACCAATTTGTCATTAAACTTTGGGTCTGGAAGTAATACTCTCTTTTTTGCTCTTGATTTTCTCATCTTCTTTTATACTATATATAGTAACCTAAAATTTATTTCTTAGGTCGTTTTGTTCCATACTTAGATCTTCTTTGTGTTCTACCATCAACTCCAGCCGTATCTAAAGCCCCTCTTACTACGTGATATCTTACACCTGGCAAATCTTTTACTCTACCGCCTCTTACTAGAACAATCGAGTGCTCTTGTAAGTTATGACCTTCTCCACCAATATAAGCATTCACCTCTTTACCATTGGTTAATCTTACCCTCGCAACTTTTCTCATTGCTGAGTTTGGTTTTTTAGGTGTAGTAGTGTAAACTCTTACACAAACACCTCTTCTTTGCGGGCATGAGTCTAAAGCCGCAGACTTACTTGTTTTAACAAGTTTTGTTCTTCCTTTTCTAACTAATTGTTGTATAGTTGGCATAGTCTAAATTATTATAAATACAATATTCCCTTAAAAAAAGGGAGTGCAAAAATACAATTATTTTTGATAAAACAAACTCTTATAGTTTTTTTTTGAAAATGTTTTTCTTGTTGAGGTTCCAAACTTATCCACAGAGTTATTAACGATAAAAAATCCCAACTCATTTGAGTTGGGATTTTTAGTTATTTATATATAAATGTAT